>NZ_PREY01000096.1:0-327 GCF_002959955.1 Burkholderia sp. BE12
CGGTTCAGTCTCTGAACCAAGCCCTTAGCGTTGGTGATTGGTGGAGGCAGACGGGATCGAACCGACGACCCCCTGCTTGCAAAGCAGGTGCTCTCCCAGCTGAGCTATGCCCCCATTGAGTACAGATTTCCCTCAGGTACCTACAGCCTGCCGGCATGGGCTGCTCGTAAGCGCTAAAGCGCCAACGATCACCGACACGTCAGACAATGGTGGGTCTGGTTGGATTCGAACCAACGACCCCCGCCTTATCAAGACGGTGCTCTAACCGACTGAGCTACAGACCCCTGAGTCTGTCTTTAATTTACAGCCGATAAGCGTGAGCGCTCA
>NZ_PREY01000097.1:0-253 GCF_002959955.1 Burkholderia sp. BE12
AGCAGCGTGGCAAGAATCGGGCTTCTTCGAAGCATTTTATGATCGAGATCTTACGGTGTATCCAATCTTCGAGCGAGAGCGTGACCTTATTGTGAATGAGGATCCGTGAGCATTTGTCGGACTTCGAGAACCTATCCGAATGTTTGTGTGTGAGGCATAAACTGATGGCCAAGGAGCCACTTTATGCCACGCAAACGCAAGGAAGAAGTGACGATTGAACCGGGCAAGGGCTTGAACCTGGACCCGGAACTGA
>NZ_PREY01000010.1:0-247080 GCF_002959955.1 Burkholderia sp. BE12
GGCTTGGGGGGCGTCAGGCCGTTCGGACGTCATCGAGGAATACGGGGTGAAGCAGAGGTGCCTGCCATCATAAACGAGTTGCGGCGGCCCGCCGTGCGGCGCCGTACGCACGCGATTCCGTCGAATCCAGCCGACGGAAACCGTCAGATTGAAAACGCGACGAATCCGGCAGCGCAAACGTACACAAGGAAAAATTTTGCGTACTTATCTCGAAAATGGTCGCGACTGTTTTCGGAATGGCCCGCGATCGAATCGATTCTGTTCGAAATGGTGAAAATGGCGAGTTGCATCGCCTCCGGTTTACTCCGAGAATCGCGCCTTGCTTTCCCTATGACAGATACATGCGCCCGCCGGCGATTGCCGCGCGGTGCGTCGCGCGCACCTGCGTCGCGGCGCCCGTGCGCGGCTGCAAGGCGGTTGCCCCGCGCCCGAAACGCATGGCACTAAAGAAATGCGCCGCGCGGTCGTTAACGCGAGAGAGACCATTCCGTATACAGCATCGCCCCATGCCTTTGCCGATTGTAATTGCCGACGATTCGCTGCTCGCTCGCAAACTTCTGACAAAGGCGCTGCCGGGAGATTGGGACGTTGACGTCGCGTATGCAGCGAATGGTCGCGAGGCCTTGGCGCTCTATCGTGACGGCAAAGCTTCCGTGATGTTTCTGGACCTGACGATGCCCGACATGAGCGGATATCAGGTCCTGGAAACACTGCGCCACGAAGATCTGAACACGTTCGTGATCGTGGTATCCGCCGATATCCAGCCGCAGGCGCAAGCACGCGTGCGCGAATTGGGCGCGATCGCATTCGTTGCCAAGCCCGTGACGTCGGAGGCATTGCTGCCCATTCTCAAGGAGTATGGGTTGTATGCCTGAATCGGTGTTCACGGCGGAGCAACGCGACGCGTTGCAGGAAATCGCCAACCTTGCAATGGGCCGCGCCGCCGCGCGGCTTGCGTTGCTGCTCGGGCACTTCATCGAGCTGTCGGTGCCGCGCGTGCGCGTCGTGAAAGCGGCCGACGCGGGCGACGCGATGCGCGAGATGACGGGTATCCACGACAACGTGACCGCCGTGCGCCAGGGCTTCCGTTCCGACATCAAGGGCGAGGCGATCGTGCTGTGCCGCACGGCCGGCGTCGCGCGGCTCATGTCGGTCGTCGACCGCACGTTCGGCGACGGCGTGTACGCCGGGATGGCGACGCCGGACGAGCTCGTGTTCGACGTCGCTAACGTGCTGATGGGCGCCTGCGTCGCGTCGATCCTCGACGAGCTCGGCCGCAAGCCCGTGTTCTTTCCGCCGGGGCTGCTCGGCGCGAACGTGTCGTTCGACGACGTCTTCCAGCCGAACGAACTGGGGTGGAGCGTCGCGCTGCTGCTCGAGGTGAACTTCGGGCTCGAGGACCACACGTTCCGCGCGCATTTCGTGATGTTGATGGCCGAGGACTCGATCCGGCTGATGGGCGACGCGCTCGACGCGTTGCTGTCCGCGCTATGACGGCCGCCGCTCCGTCGCTGAGCGACCTCGTGATCGAGCGGGTCGGCTTCGGCCTGTTCGTGCTCGACCGTTCGATGACCGTACTGATGTGGAACCGCTTCATGCAGGACCACAGCGGCATCCCGGCCGCCGACGTGATCGGCCGCAACCTGTTCGACCGCTTTCCGGACCTGCCGCGCGCGTGGCTGTCGCGCAAGCTCGAGAGCGTGTTTCAGCTCGGCAGCTTCGCGTTCAGCTCGTGGGAGCAGCGGCCCTACCTGTTCCGCTTCGAGCACGACCGGCCGATCACGGGCGGCGTCGACTACATGCAGCAGGACTGCACGTTCATGCCGCTCACGCGCGGCCGCGACGTCGAGGCCGTGTGCGTGACGATCTCGGACGTCACGCATGTGAGCGTGATGCAAAGAGAGCGCGAGGAAGCGGTCGCGAAGCTGCGCGAACACGCGAATCGCGACGGGCTGACCGGCATCGCGAACCGGCGCTTCTTCGAGGCGCGCCTCGGCGACGAATTCTCGCGCTGGCAGCGCTACGGCGGCGACCTGTCGGTGCTGCTGTTCGATCTCGACCACTTCAAGACGATCAACGACCGCTTCGGGCATGCGGCCGGCGACGCGGTGCTGCGCGAGACGGCGCGCCGGGTCGCGTCGATCGTGCGCGCGCAGGATACGTTCGGCCGTTTCGGCGGCGAGGAATTCGCGCTGCTGCTGCCGTGCACGAATCTCGACGAGGCGATGCGGGTGGCCGACAAGGTGCGCGAGGCGATCGGCAGCGTGCCGGTCGATGCCGAAGGCGTCAGCGTGCCGGTCACGGCGAGCGTCGGCGGCGCGTGCGCGAAAGCCGGCGCGCTGACCTGCGACGTGCTCGTCAACGAGGCCGACGCCGCGCTCTATCGTGCGAAGCGGCTCGGGCGCGATCGGTCGGTCGCGTCCGACTGACCGACCGCGCCGCCGCGTTCAGCTTTTCGCGATGTCGGCGAGCACGCCGGCCAGCACGGCCGGCTGCGACACGAACGGCGAGTGGCTGCTGTCGAGCTGATGCACGTGGGTCGGGTTGCCGGGCGCGAGCGCGTCGGCTTCGTCGATGAAGCGCTGCTGCAGCGCGGGCAGGATCACGCGATCCTGCAGGCACTTGATGTAGTGACGGTCGATCGCGCCCCAGCGTGCGGCGGTCGTCGGGATCGCGGTCGCGAACGGCGTGGCCGGCACGTCGCAGCTCATCAGGTTGGCGACCGCGTCGAAGTCGGCCTGCGGCACGTCTTCATACAGCGCGCGCTTCATCAGTTCGCGATAGGCGGCGTCGCCGCTGTGCGGATCGATGCGCAGCGCACCGGCCACGCGCGGGCTCGCGAGCATCAGCGGGCCGAGCAGCTCGCCCTTGTTTTCCGGCGCGCGCACGTAGTCGAGGCCCGGCACGCCCGACGCGGGCATGAAGGCCGCGAGATAGACGAGCTTCGCGATCTTCTCCGGCGCGCGTTCGGCGGCCGCCGTGATCGCAAGGCCGCCCATGCTGTGCCCGACCAGCACGACCTTGCCGCGGCCGAGCGCGTACGCGTCGTCGACGGCCTGCATCACCTGCGTCGCGTAGTCGTCGAGCGTCGTGTTCGCGACCGGCGACGGCTCGGCGCCGAACGCGTCCTTGTCGAGCGGCCGGGCGAGATACGACGCGGGAAAGCGGGCATGGATGCCATGCGCGGGCAGGTCGCGCGCGATCGACAGGTAGCCGCGCGCGGCGAGCGCGGCCGCCACGTGCGCGTAGCACCACGCGCCATGCCACGCGCCGTGCACGAGCACGAAAACGGGATGATCCGGCTGCGGGGTGGCGGTGTCGTTCGTCTCCATGGTGTCCGTATTTTTTTCGAGAAAGGTGTCATCTTAGACGAACCCGCCGGCCGCGAGACGCGATCGCGCCGCGCGTTTCTCGACCTGCAACGAACGGCCCCTTTGTGTCGCGCAGGCCACATTTCGTCCGGATCCGATTTGAATTTGTGCCGAAGCGCGCTAATTTGTTGTTTTGCCTGCGATTGCGTCCATGAACGTCGACTATCTCTTCTACCGGAAGCCGAATAAACCCGGCCCCTATTCGCTCGACGACCTGGGCGACGTCGCGCCGCCGATCGGCCCGGGCGCCCAGGTGCGCGCGGGCATCGCGCGCGTGTTCGAACAGATCGACTGGCAGGAATCGCCCGACGTGCCGGGCGCGTGGTTCGGTACGGGCGGCGCGGTTTTCCAGTTCACCGCCGAGCCCGACGGCCGCGTGACGAGCTTCATGGGCTCGCGCCTCGAGCGCCGCTCGATGCTGCAGCTCACGCGCGAAATGGGGCTCATCGCGCTCGATCTGCAGCGCGACATCGTCTACGGCTGACGCGCTTTCGGGCGGCCGTGCGCGCAGGCCGGCCGTATCAGCCTCCCGGTGGCGCCCGATGCCCCGCCGCACATGGCGCGTGTCCGCCATCGAACTTCAAAGATTGCTATACTTTCGCCCAATTCCGGCTTCCGGCCGGTAATTTGTGCCTGTCTGCGTCGATCGTTCGCATATCTCGCACGCATTTGACGCCCTGACCATCCCAGCCGGGCATGGCTTCTTCAATCGCCCCGCGTGGGTGTCTCCGTGGAGCTCGTCTTGGCCGTTTCCCATTCCGTCGTGGACGAACAAGAAACCGACGCCGCTGCCGTCACATCGGGCAGCTCCTTCTATCTGGCGATGCGCATCCTGCCGGCCGCGCAGCGCGAGGCGATGTTCCAGGTCTACGCGTTTTGCCGCGCGGTCGACGACATCGCCGACAGCGACCTGCCGCGCGCCGAGCGTAACGCGGGCCTCGATCGCTGGCGCGCGGACATCGACGCATGCTTCGCCGGCCGCCCGCCGCGCCACCTGGCCGCGCTCGATCGCGAGATCCGCGCGTTCGACCTGCAGCGCGCCGATTTCCACGCGATGATCGACGGGATGGCGATGGACGCGGCGGAAGACATCTGCGCGCCCGACGAGCCGACGCTCGACCTCTTCTGCGATCGCGTGGCGAGCGCGGCCGGCCGGCTGTCGGTGAGGATTTTCGGGATGCCGGAAGCCGAAGGGATCACGCTGTCGCACCACCTCGGCCGCGCGCTGCAACTGACGAACATCCTGCGCGACATCGACGACGACGCGGCGATCAACCGGTGCTACCTGCCGCGCGAACTGCTCGCGCGCGAAGGCATCGCGATTACCGATCCCGCGACGATCGTGCGCGATCCGGCGCTGCCGCGCGTGTGCGCGACGCTCGTCGAGCGCGCGCTCGAGCACTTCCGTCAGGCCGACGCGGTGATGGACACCTGCCCGCGTGCGCAGGTGAAGGCGCCGCGCATCATGTCGGGCGCGTATCGCTGCATTCTCGAGGCCGCGATCGCACGCGGCTTTGCCGCGCCGCGCGCGCCGCTGCGTAAGCCGAAGGCGCGCATGCTGATGATCGCCGCGCGCTACGCGCTGTTCTGAGTCACCGACGCGATGCCCAGAACCGTCCACGTGATCGGCGCAGGACTCGCGGGCCTGTCGGCCGCGGTCGAGCTGCAACGCCGCGGGCGGCGCATCGTGCTGCACGACGCGCACGCACACGCGGGCGGCCGCTGCCGCTCGTGGTTCGACGGGACGCTGAACACGACGCTCGACAGCGGGCTGCACACGGTTTTCGCGGGACAGCCCGCGACGCAGCGCTACCTGCGCGCGATCGGCGCGGCCGATCAGCTCGCGGGGCCCGCGCTGGCTGAATTCCCGGTCGTGGACGTCGCGTCGCAGCAGCGCTGGACGCTGCGTTTCGGCAACGGCCGCTGGCCGTCGTGGCTGTTCGATGCCGCGTCGCGCGCGCCGGGCACGACGCCGCTCGACTACCTCGCGCTCGCCCCGCTCGCGTTCGCGCGCACGGGCCGCTCGCTCGCGCAGACGATGCGATGCGACGGCGTGCTGTGGGATCGCTGGCTGCGACCGTTTTTCCTCGGGGTGCTGAACATCGAGCCGCGCCATGCGAGCGCCGAGCTCGCGCGCGCCGCGCTGTGCGGCACGTTTGCCGCGGGCGGCCCCGGTTGCCGTCCGCTCGTCGCGCGCCGCGGGCTCGGCAGCGCGTTCGTCGAACCGGCGCTGCGGATGCTGCAGTACGGCGGCGCGCAGATCTGCCTGAATTCGCGGCTCGACGCGTTCGAATTCGGCGCGCACGGCAATGCGGTGGATGCGGTGTCGGTCGGCGGCGAGCGCATCGATCTCGCGCCGGGCGACGCGGTCGTGCTGGCCGTGCCGCCCGAAGTCGCGCAGCCGCTCGTGCCCGAACTCGTCGCGCCCGACACGTTCAGCGCGGTCGCCACCGCGTATTTCGCGGTCGAAAAGCCGGCCGGCGCTCCGCTGCAGACGAGCGTCGTCAACGGCGTCGTCGATGCGGTGCGGACCGGCGACGGTCTGCTCGCGGCGACGATCCGCGATGCGGGCCGCTGGCTCGACATGCCGCGCGACACGCTCGCGCGGCGCATCTGGGAAGACGTCGCGCGCGTGAGCGGCGCGAACCCGGAAACCATCCCCGCGTGGCAGCTCGTGGTCGAGCCGCGCGCGGGCTTTGCGGCGGTGCCGTCGCAGGAAATGAAACGTCCGGCCGTGCGTACGCGCTGGACCAATCTTGTACTCGCGGGCGACTGGATTGCCACCGGTTTGCCCGCCACGATCGAGGGCGCGATCCGTTCCGGCCAGCTGGCCGCGGACGTGCTCCAGACGCAATAAAGAGAGGGACCGATGAACGATCTCACCGAAATGGCTACCTTGTCCGCCGGCGCCGTGCCGGCCGACGTCGACGCGGCTGTCGCGCGTGCGACCGACGCGCTGCTGGCCGCGCAGCAACCGGATGGACACTGGGTCTACGAACTCGAAGCCGATTCGACGATTCCCGCCGAATACGTGTTGCTCGTCCACTATCTTGGCGAGACGCCGAACCTCGAGCTCGAACAGAAGATCGGCAAGTATCTGCGCCGCATCCAGCAGGCCGACGGCGGCTGGCCGCTGTTCACCGATGGCGCGCCGAACATCAGCGCGAGCGTGAAGGCGTATTTCGCGCTGAAGGTGATCGGCGACGACGAGAACGCCGAGCACATGCAGCGCGCGCGCAAGGCCATCCATGCGATGGGCGGCGCCGAGATGTCGAACGTGTTCACGCGCATCCAGCTCGCGCTGTACGGTGCGATTCCGTGGCGCGCGGTGCCGATGATGCCGGTCGAGATCATGCTGCTGCCGCAGTGGTTCCCGTTCCATCTGTCGAAGGTGTCGTACTGGGCGCGCACCGTGATCGTGCCGCTGCTGGTGCTGAACGCGAAGCGTCCGCTCGCGAAGAACCCGCGCGGCGTGCGCATCGACGAGCTGTTCATCGATCCGCCCGTCAACGCCGGGCTGCTGCCGCGCCAGGGGCACCAGAGCGCCGGCTGGTTCGCGTTCTTCCGCGTGGTCGACCATGCGCTGCGCGCGGTCGACGGCCTGTTCCCGAGCTATACGCGCGAACGCGCGATCCGTCAGGCCGTGTCGTTCGTCGACGAGCGCCTGAACGGCGAGGATGGCCTCGGCGCGATCTATCCGGCGATGGCCAACGCGGTGATGATGTACGACGTGCTCGGCTATGCGGAAGACCATCCGAACCGCGCGCTCGCGCGCAAGTCGGTCGAGAAGCTGCTCGTCGTGCACGACGACGAAGCGTATTGCCAGCCGTGCCTGTCGCCGGTCTGGGACACGTCGCTCGCCGCGCATGCGTTGCTCGAAACCGGCGATGCGCGTGCGGAGGCCGCCGTGCTGCGCGGCCTCGAATGGCTGCGCCCGCTGCAGATTCTCGACGTGCGCGGCGACTGGATCTCGCGCCGCCCGAACGTTCGGCCCGGCGGCTGGGCGTTCCAGTACGCGAACGCGCACTACCCGGACGTCGACGATACGGCCGTGGTGGTGATGGCGATGGATCGCGCGCAGAAGCTCACGCAGTCGGACACGTACCGCGAATCGATGGCGCGTGCGCGCGAATGGGTCGTCGGCATGCAAAGCAGCGACGGCGGCTGGGGCGCGTTCGAACCGGAAAACACGCAGTACTACCTGAACAACATTCCGTTCTCCGATCACGGCGCGCTGCTCGATCCGCCGACGGCCGACGTATCGGGCCGCTGCCTGTCGATGCTGTCGCAGCTCGGCGAGACGCCGCTGAACAGCGAGCCGGCGCGCCGCGCGCTCGATTACATGCTGAAGGAACAGGAGCCGGACGGCAGCTGGTACGGCCGCTGGGGGATGAACTACGTGTACGGCACGTGGACCGCGCTGTGCTCGCTGAACGCGGCCGGCCTGACGCCGGACGATCCGCGCATGAAGCGCGGTGCGCAGTGGCTGCTGTCGATCCAGAACAAGGACGGCGGCTGGGGCGAGGACGGCGACAGCTACAAGCTGAACTACCGCGGATTCGAGCAGGCGCCGAGCACGGCGTCGCAGACGGCCTGGGCGCTGCTCGGCCTGATGGCGGCAGGCGAAGTGAACAACCCGGCCGTGGCGCGCGGGGTCGACTACCTGGTCGCGCAGCAGAACGAAGAAGGTCTGTGGGACGAGACGCGCTTCACGGCGACGGGCTTTCCGCGCGTGTTCTACCTGCGCTACCACGGCTATCGCAAGTTCTTCCCGCTGTGGGCGCTCGCGCGCTATCGCAGCCTGAAGCGCGCGAACGCGACACGCGTCACGGTCGGGATGTAACGCGTGGGCCTGTCACGGCACAACGGCGCATTGCCCGTCATCGCGGTGACGGGGATGGCGTTCGAGGCGCGCATCGCGCGCGGCGACGGCGTCGAGGCCGTGTTCGCCGCGCGGGCCGACCGGCTCGAGCGCGCGCTGATCGATGCGACCGCGCGCGGTTGTGCGGGCATCGTCAGCTTCGGCACCGCGGGCGGGCTCGCGCCGGATCTGGCGCCCGGCGCGCTCGTGATCGCGAGCGCGATCGACGGGCCGTTCGGCCACGTGGAGACCGATGCGGGCTGGAGCACGCGGCTCGTCGCCGCGCTGCACGACACGCCGGTGTGGGCGCGCGTCACGCGCGGCACGATCGCGGCCGTCGGGGCGCCGGTCGTCAGCGAACAGGACAAGGCGTCGCTGCATCACGCGAAGGGCGCCCTGGCCGTCGACATGGAGTCGCACATCGCCGCCGCCTTCGCGGCCGCGCGCGGCGTGCCGTTCGCCGTGTGCCGCGCGATCGTCGATCCGGCGTGGCGCACGCTGCCGCGTGCGGCAACGGCCGGCCTGCGCGACGACGGCAGCACGGCGATCCTGCCGATCCTGCGCGAACTGCTGAAGCAGCCGTCGCAGCTCGGCCCGCTGCTGCAGGTCGCCAGCGACGCGCGCGCGGCGCGCACGACCCTGATCCAGGCGCGGCACGCGTTCGAGCGGGCGGGCGCGATGCGGATCGTCTGAGCGGCACGCGCCGCTGCCCCTCTCCCCGCTTTCCGGTTCGCCGTTTCGCGCGGACAAAAAAAGAGCGCTGCATGATGCAGCGCTCTTTGCTTTTGCGCGGCCGCCGTTGCGGCGTTACTGCGCGGCCGGGCTGCTCGCGGGCAGCGTCGGCATCGCCGGCGCGATCGGCGCGCCGTTGGCGGCCGGCGCCGTCGTCGCTCCGGCCGAAGCGGCAGCCGGTGCGGCAGCCGGTGCGCTCGCGGGCATCGCGTTGTCCGCACCCGGATCGTCGTACTGCGGCAATCCCGGCGCGGCGGGTGCGTTGTTCGGCGCGGCGCCCGATGCGCCGCCCGCGTCGCCCGGATCCTCGTAGTTCGGCAGCCCCGGCACGCCCGGCGCGGCCGCCGGCACGGCACCCGATTCACCCGGTTCGTTGTAGCTCGGCAGCGCGGCCGACGCCGACTGGCTCCGGTACGTCAACGACTTGCGCTGCTGCAGATACGCGTCGCGCACGAACGAATACGGATCGAGCGCGGCCTGCTTCAGCAGGTCGGTCGCGCCGAGCAGGTCCGAGCGCGCGCTGATGAACTGCGCGATGTACATCGGATTGCGCGCGGCCGGCTCGATGTAGTTCAGCAGGTTGAAGCGCACGTCCACCGCGCGGCCGACGCCGTCGCGAATCGTGCTCGGCCCGAACACGGGCAGCACGAGGTACGGGCCCGACGGCATGCCCCAGCGCGCCATCGTCAGCCCGAAATCCTGGTGATGCTTCGGCAGCCCGGCCGGCGTCGCGATGTCGATCAGGCCGGCGACGCCGAACAGCGAGTTCATCGCCACGCGCATCAGATCCTGCGTCGCATCGGTGATGCGCAACTGCAGCAGGTTGTTCGCCATGTTGCCGAGATCGCCGAGGTTCGAGAAGAAGTTGCTGATCGCGGTGCGCACCGGCGTCGGCGTGATCTTCTGGTAACCCTTCGCGATCGGCACCGCGATGTTCGAATCGACCGTGTCGTTGAACTTGTACATCGCCCGGTTCATCGGCTCGAGCGGGTCGTTGGGATTGCGGTTCGGTCCCGTCGCGCAGCCGGTCAGCATCGCGCTGGCGGCGACGGTCGCCGCAATGATTCGCACCTTATTCATTGATTCCTTGCGATTGGTTCTTGGCGCGTTTGACGCGCGGTTTGCCCATCAGGACGGGCTGGAACACCACGGCGCCGATCAGCGTACAGGTCAGGGCCAGCGCGAGCAGCTTGCCCATGCTCGAGGTGCCCGGATGGTGCGACAGCCACAGGCTGCCGAAGGCGGTCGCCGTCGTCGCGGCGCTGAACAGCACGGCGTGCGTGAGGCTCGAATGCAGCAGCCCCGTCTGCCCCGCGCGCCACGCCATCACGAAATACACCTTGAACGCGACGCCGACGCCGAGCATCAGCGGCAGCGCGATGATGTTCGCGAAGTTCAGCGACATGCCGAGCACGACGCACATCTCGAGCGTCACGATGCCCGACACGAGCAGCGGCACCAGCGTGCGCAGCACGTCGCCGAAGCGGCGCAGCGTGACCCACAGCAGGATCGTGATCGCGATGATCGACCACAGCGCCGCGTGCAGGAACGCGTTGATGATCGTGTCGGCCGAATGCAGGATCGAGATCGGCCCGCCGGTCGCGCCCGGTTCCGCGGCCTTCACGGCCTTGGCGAAACGGCGCAGCATCGTGTCGTCGTTCGGGTCGACGCCCTTCGGCACCTTCGGCGAGATCTGCACGAGCGCGTGGCCGTCCGGCGCGACCCAGTCGCGCACGACTGGCGGCGGCAGCGATTCGCGCGTGATGTCCTGCGGCTGCAGCAGCGACGCGAGCTGGTTGAGCGCGATGCGCAGCGTATCGGAGAACGCACGTTCGGCACGGTCGCGCGTCGCGCTGTCGGCGGCGGCGAGCTTCGCGAGCGATGCGGACAGGTGCTGCGCAGCCGCGGCGCCCGGGCCGGGGTGATCTTCGGCCGCATAGCTCAGCAGGTCGGACACGCGCTTGAGCGCGGCCACGCGTTGCGCGTCGGTCGCGGCCGGCGCGGCCGGCTGCGTCAGCGCGGGCAGCAGCTCGCTCGCGGCCGCGGCGATCGCCGCGCGCTTGGCCGGCTGGTCGGCGGGGATGAAGGTCGACAGCGTGGTCGTGCGGCCGACTTCGGGCAGCGCGTCGAGGCGCTTCGCGGCCGCATCGGCTTGCGCGAGCGACGGCGCGAGCAGCGTGACGTCGTTGACGGCGGCTTCCGGCGAATCCTTCAGCGCGAGCAGCGTCGCCATCGATTCGCTGTGCGGGTCCTTCAGGTGCAGCGGGTTGAAGTCGAAATGCAGGAACGCGAGCAGTGGCAGCCCGCCGATCACGACCGCGAGCGTGCCGATCAGGATCGGCTTGCGATGGCGATCGAGGTAATCGTCGACCGGCGCGAGCCACGGAAAGCCCGGCGTCTTCGATTCGCCCGGCGGCGCGAACAGGCGCAGCAACGCCGGCAGCAGCGTGAGCGTGGTCAGCAGTGCGACGAACATCCCGACGCCCGCGATCAGGCCGAGCTCGGATACGCCGCGATAGGCGGTGGGGATGAACGAGAAGAAGCTCGCCGCGACGGCCGCGGTGGCCAGCGCGAGCGGCATGCCCATCGAGTGCGCGGCGCCGATCAGCGCGTGATCGATGCGCGAGTCGCGGAAGCGTTCCTCGCGGTATTTCACGCCGTACTGGATCGAGAAGTCGACGCCGAGGCCGACGAACAGCACCATGAACGCAACCGAGATCATGTTCAGCGAGCCGACCATTGCGAGGCCGAGCGCGGCCGTCACGACGAGGCCGACGAACAGCGTGACGAGCACCGAGCCGATCATCCGCTTCGAGCGCAGCGCAAGCCACAGGATGACGAGCACGGCGAGCAGCGTGAGCGCGCCGTTGAGCGCGGCACCGTCTTCGACCGACGCGAATTCGTCGTCGGCGAGCGGTTGTTCGCCGGTCAGGCGCACGGCCGCGCCGTAGCGCTTTTCGAGGTCGAGCGAACGGGCCGCGTCGCGGATCACCTGGCTCGTTGCCGCGCCGGCCTTCAGCGCGCCGTAGTTGACCACCGGCTGCACGGTGACGAACGCGCGCGCGGGCTGCCGCGCGGCATCGTTGTCGACCAGCGCGCGCCACGAGAACGCGGCCGGCTTGCCGGCCAGCACGTCGTCGACCGTCGCCGCGCTGCGCGCGAGCAGCTTCGCCATCGCGGGCAGCTTCACCTGGCCGGTCAGGAGCGGCTGGCCGAGCGTGGTGGACAGCGTGGTGGCGAGCCCGGTGAGGCTCGGGTTCTTCGCGAGTTCATTGACGAGCGGGCGCGCGCTCGCGAGTTGCGCGGTCGTATCGGAGACGTCCTGCGTCGACAGGAACAGCAGCCCGTTGTGCTCGAAGAACGGCCCGCCGCCCGGTTCGGCGACCTGGCCGATGCGGCCGGCGTCGGCGTCCTTCTGCAGCGCTTCGGTCAGCGCATGCGCGGCGGCGGTCGCGAATTCAGGCGCGGGCGCCTCGACGACCGCGAGGATCGTGCCGTTGCGTTGCGGGAACGCCTTGTCGACGGCCTGCCCGAGCGCGGCCCATTGAGGCTCCGCATCGACGAGCTTGCTGATGTCGGTGTTGATCTTGAAATGCTGCGCGACGTAGACGCCGCTGAAGGCGGCGATTACGAGCGACAGGACGACGACCCAGACGGGGCGGCGCACCGACCACGCAACGAGTCGGACGATGAGAGATGTCACCATGTGGCGGTGGGGAGCGGCTGGCTAGGGCAAAGTAGCCAAGTATACCGGCGCGGCGTGGCGACGGTCGTGACGTCGCGGAGATTCGGGGCGGGAAGGATATTTGCTCCGAGCGTTGCAATCGGATCGCGCGGCCGGTTCATTTGTATGGGGATATTTACATAATCCGCGCGCCGATGCGTCGGCGCCCCGCTGCGCGCCTGTGACAAACGCCGCTGAAAGGTAACAGTCGGTCACCGGGCGGCAATGCGGCGTCGGGGCCGGTATACTTTGCTCCACCGGCGGATGCAAAGTGCCGGCCGTTTTTTTCCATCGAGTGCGAAATTCGTATGAAACGTCATCTGTTTGCTTTCGTCGCGGCGGCCGCCGTGTCGGTTTCCGCTTTCGCGCAGAGCGCGCCGGTCGATATCGTCCGCACCGCGGTCGAGGGCACCGTCAATGCGATGAAGGCCGATCCGGCCGCGCGTGGCGGTGACATGGCGAAGGTCACGCAGGTCGTCGAGCAGCGCTTCCTGCCCGCGACCAACTTCGAGCGCACGACCCGCATCGCGGTGGGCGACGCGTGGAAGCAGGCCACGCCGCAACAGCAGCAGGAGCTGTACAAGCAGTTCCGGTTGCTGATGACGCGCACCTACGCCGCGTCGCTCGCGCAGCTCGGCAACCAGGACGCGAAGTTCTCGTTCAAGGCCGGCGGCGCGTCGGGCGCCGACGCGCTCGTCCAGTCGACGGTGACGACGCCGGGCGACAGCCAGTCGGTCGGCTATCGTCTCGGCAAGGTCGGCAACGACTGGAAGATCTACGACATCGACATGTCGGGTGCGTGGCTGATCCAGGTCTACCAGGGCCAGTTCAAGAGCCAGCTCGCGACGGGCGGGATCGACGGGCTGATCGCGTATCTGCAGAAGCACAATTCGCGGACGAACTGAGCGCCGCTGCGCGGGGTCCGGATGCATGGAAGGCGCCCTCGGGCGCCTTTTTTCATGGCGGCGCGTGGACTGCGCACGCGTTCGCGCCTACCGCCGTCGATGCTCGACCGCGAACTTGATCAGCTCGGCCTGCCCTTCGATCTCCAGCTTGCGTTTCAGGTTGAGTCGGTGCGTCTCGACCGTGCGCACCGACAGCCCCGTCTGTTGCGCGATCTGCTTGCTCGACAGCCCTTCGGCAAGCGCGTCGAGAATATCGCGTTCGCGCGGCGTCAACCGGTCCAGCGGCGACGCGGTCGCGCTGGCCTGGATCATCCGCGCGGCCAGCCCTTCGCTGAAGAACGTCTGCCCGGCCAGCACCGCGCCGATCGCACGGACGATCTCGCTCGCGGGCGAATCCTTCAGCAGGTAGCCGCTCGCGCCGGCGCGCACCGCCTGCGTCACGTACTCGACGTTGTCGTGCATCGACAGCATCAGCACGCGAATGCCCGGAAAACGCTCATGGAACACGCCGGCGAGCGTGATGCCGTTCATGCCGTTCATCCCGACGTCCATCAGCGCGAGATCGGGTTCGAGCGATGCGGCGAGCGCGAGCGCCTCGTCCGCGTTGCCGGCTTCGCCGACCACCGACAGGTCGGCCGCTTCGAGCCGCATCCGCAAGCCGTCGCGCACGAGCGGGTGATCGTCGACGAGCAGCAGTCGGGCGGCGGGCCGGGCGGTGTCGGGGGTGCTCATGGGCAAAGGTCTCGGGTTGGGGGGCGCGTGTTCAGGCGGCGGCGCGCCGCAGCGGCACGCGCGCGGCCACGACGGTGTGGCCGACCTGCGACGTGATCGACAGCGTGCCGCCGAGCGCGTCGAGGCGCTCGCGCATGTTGCGCAGGCCGATGCCGCGGCGTGCGTCGGCCTGCGAGCGTTCGGCGTCGAAGCCGCAGCCGTTGTCGGCGATCGTCAGCGTGACGGCTTGCGCGCCGACGTCGAGCGTGACGGCCGCGCGCGACGCCCGGGCATGATGCACGATGTTGCTCAGCGCTTCCTGCGCGATCCGGAACAGCGCGGTATTGACGGCTTCGGGCAGCGGCCGCGTGCCGCTGTGCGCGACCTGCGTATAGCCGATGTCGACGCCGCTTTCGGCGCCCAGCTCGCGCACGAGTTGCTCGAGCGCGGCCGCGAGGCCGAGATCGTCGAGCATCGACGGACGCAGCGCATGCGAGATGCGCCGGACTTCGCGCAGCGTGTCGCCGAGCCGCCCGACGCCCGACGCGAGCGCCTGCTCGGCTTCGGGCACGCGCGACGTGCCGCGTTCGAAGCGCGCGAGCGCGGATTCGAGCATCAGCTTCGCGGACACCATCATCTGGCTGATCCCGTCGTGCAGTTCGCGCGACAGCCGCGCGCGCTCCTGCTCCTGCGACTCGACGACGCGTTGCGCGAGCAGCTTGAGCTTCGCGTCGGCGCTGCGCGACTCGCTGACGTTCAGCACCAGCGCGCATACGGCGATCGCCGCCGCGCCGGTGAGCGCGATCGCGGTGAGCCAGCTCATCGTGCGCTCGATGTTCGCGGACGCCCGTGCGTCGATGCGCTGCAGCGCGTTGTCGACGTCGTCGAGATAGATGCCGGTGCCGACCATCCAGCCCCAGCGCTCGAGCGCGACGACGTAGCCGAGCTTCGGCGCGACGCGGCCCGTCGACGGCCGCTGCCATGCATAGCGCACGTAGCCGCCGCCCTGCGACGCCGCGCCGATCAGCTTCTGGATGGTCAGCGCGCCTTGCGGGTCGCGCATCGACCAGAAGTTGTGGCCGACGCGCTCGGGCTCGCGCGGATGCATCAGCGAATTGCCGTGCAGGTCGTAGACGAAGAAATAGCCGTCGGGCCCGAAATCCATCTTCTGCAGCACCGCGAGCGCCTGCGTGCGCAGCAGCGCGTCGTCGCGCCCATTGCGGCCGCTCGCGTCGTAGATCGGCATGATCGCGCTCGTCGCGAGCTCGACGTAGTGTTTCAGCTCGACTTCCTTGCTCGACAGGTATGCGGCCTGGATCGTCGCGTGCTGCGTGCGTGCGAGCGACGTCGCCTGCTGGCGCACGCCGAAGCCGATGCCGGCGATCGCGAGCAGGAACGGCACGATGGCCAGAAGGAAGATCTTTGCCTTGAGTCTCATGGTGGTGCGAAACGGTGCGGCCGGCCAGGTGCGGCCGGCGAGGTGCGGCCGGCCGCATCGGCCGTGCGGCGGCGCGGCGGCGTATCGAGCCGACATTGTCGGCGATTTTGCATGCGGCCGGCGGCCGCCCCGCTGCCCGTACGCTCAGGCCCGCCGCGATTGGAGATCGTCGACCGGCGTGGCCGCCTGCACGACGATGCGGTTGCGCCCGCCTTCCTTCGCCCGATACAGCGCATCGTCGGCCCGCTTCAGCGCGGCCTGGATGTTGTCGTCGAGTTCGGGATAGCTGGTCGTCACGCCGATGCTCACCGTGAGGCGGCCGACCGTGCCGGCGTCGTGCCGGATGCCGAGATCGAGGACGCCCGCACGGATCGTTTCGGCGATCGTCACCGCGCCGTCCGTGTCGATGTCCGGCAGCACCACGACGAATTCCTCGCCGCCGTAGCGCGCCGCATAGTCGGCCGGGCGGCGCAGGCAACCGGCGATGCAATGGCCGACCGCGGCGAGTGCGTCGTCGCCGGCCTGATGGCCCTGCGTGTCGTTGTAGCGCTTGAAGTAATCGACGTCGATGAACAGCAGCGACAGCGCATGTTGCGAGCGCGCGGCGCGGCGCCATTCGCGCGCCAGCGTGACGTCGAGCATCCGGCGGTTGTCGAGGCCCGTCAGGCCGTCGGTGCGCGCGAGCGCCTGCAGCTCGGTTTCCGCGCGATGGCGCTTGCGCAACTGCACGTCGAGCAGCAGCGACAGGCCGACGAAGCCGATCGCGAGCACGGCCATCGCGGAGCCGATCGGGATCGCGCGGTCGTACCACGCGGCGTAGGTGTCCGTTTCCGAGCGCGCGACCATGACGATGAGCGGCAGGCTGTCGAGGTGCCGGAACACGTACAGGCGCCGCACGCCGTCGATCGACGCGGTATCGGCGAAGCTGCCTTCGCTGGCGGTCATGAATTGCCGGAACGTGCTCGCGCGGCTGATATCCCGGCCGACGGTTTTGGGGTCGTACGGCTCGCGCGCGAGCATCAGGCCGTGCGTGTTGATCAGCGCAACCGAGCCGCGATCGCCGAGCGACAGGCGCGAGAACAGGTTCTGGAAATATTCGAGCCGGATCGACATGACCGCAACGCCGCCGAACGAGCCGTCGGGCCGCGTGATCCGCCGGCTGAGCGCGATGCTCGGCGAGCCGCCGCGCAGGCGCGAATGATACGGATCGCTGACGTACAGGCCGACGTCGGGATGATCACGGTGCACGGTGAAGTACGGCTCGTTGGCGAAGTTGGCCTTGCGCGGCACGTCGCTCTTGCCGTCGACCTCGATGTCGCCCTTTGCGTCGAGCACGTAGATGCCGCCGAGGTACTTGGCCGTCGTCGCGCGATCGAACAGCACCTGGCGGCGCAGCGACATCGGCAACGCGACGACTGCGGGGTCGTTCATGCCTTCGACGACGGCCTGCAGCGACAGCGAATAGATCTCGATGTTGCGTTCGATGTCCCACGACGCCATCAGCGCGAGATTCTGCTGCATGCTGCGCGAGCGGTCGCGTGCGTCGATGCGGCCTTCGTACAGCACGATCCCGCACAGGAGCAGCAGGATCAGCGCGATCAGCAGCCCCGCATAGAAGATCAGGTGCGGCAGCAGGAACCGGCGCAGATGAGCGGCGACACGGCTCGTCAGGCCGGATTCGCTGGGCATTGCGTAGTCGGTTTCTGCCATGGTCGGTGGATCGGGGGCATCGCCGCCGTGCCGCGGGCCGATGCGATTGTTCGTATAACTACCGGTGGCGATCCGGTGCGCAGCCCTTCCCGTGCACGCGTTGCGTTCAGCGGAGAAAACGGGCTCGGGTTATCGACAAGCGCGGCCAGATAAACCGATGAAGCCTGTATTCACAGGTAACTTCTGCTGCAATTCGACGATCTGACGAATCGCGCGACGCGAATGCCACGGAGTATAACGCGCGTGTTTGCGTGTGCGGAAAATGTTGCAAACCGTTGATCGGGGTCAAATTATCGTGTAATCCCGGGCTTGCCAATATCGGGCGAAGCGTTACGGCGAAAGGCTTTGCGGGGCGGTGGCAGGATCGCACGGTATACGGCGGCGGATACCGGCGAATCGACGGCGGCTGGGCGTCGCACGCGAAAGCGCGCGATATGCACCGATTATCGGTTTCAACGGTCGGATAAACGTGAATATGAAAACGGGCAGCCGCAATGGCCGCCCGTTTCACGGCATGCGGGGCGCGCCCGCATGCGCAGCTTCATGCGCCGTGCCGTTGCGCCTTGAACGCGAGCCGGAACCGATGCAGCAGCGGCTCGGTATAGCCGCTCGGCTGCGACGTGCCTTGCAGCGCGAGCGCGCAAGCGGCCTGGAACGCGGTCGACTGGTCGTAGCCGGGCGCCATCGGGCGATAGTTCGGGTCGCCGGCGTTCTGCTGGTCGACGACGCGGGCCATCCGCTTGAACACGTCGAGCACGAACGCCTCGGTGATCACGCCGTGGCGCAGCCAGTTCGCGATGTGCTGGCTCGAAATGCGCAGCGTCGCGCGATCTTCCATCAGGCCGACGTCGTGGATGTCCGGCACCTTCGAGCAGCCGACGCCCTGTTCGACCCAGCGCACGACGTAGCCGAGTATGCCCTGCGCGTTGTTCTCGACCTCGCTCAGGATCTCGGCCTCGCTCCACGCGGCGCGCTCGACGACTGGCACGGTCAGCAGCCCTTCGAGCAGCGCGTCGCGCTCGCTCGCGTACGGCGTCTTCTCGAGTTCCTGCTGGACGGCCTGCACGTCGACGAGGTGGTAGTGCAGCGCGTGCAGCGTCGCGGCGGTCGGCGACGGCACCCATGCGGTGTTCGCGCCGGCGCGCGGATGCGCGATCTTCTGCTCGAGCATCGCGTGCATCAGGTCCGGCATCGCCCACATGCCCTTGCCGATCTGCGCGCGGCCGCGCAGGCCGGCCGACAGGCCCGCGAGCACGTTGTTGCGCTCGTACGACTGGATCCACGCCGACGACTTCATGTCGCCCTTGCGGATCATCGGGCCCGCTTCCATCGCAGTGTGCATCTCGTCGCCGGTGCGGTCGAGGAAGCCGGTGTTGATGAACGCGACGCGCGCGGCAGCGGAGGCGATACACGCGGCGAGGTTCACGCTGGTGCGGCGCTCCTCGTCCATGATGCCCATCTTCAGCGTGTTGCGCGGCAGGCCGAGCAGATCTTCGATGCGCGCGAACAGCGTGTCGGCGAACGCGACTTCGGCCGGCCCGTGCATCTTCGGCTTCACGATGTAGATCGAGCCCGTGCGCGAATTGCGCTTGGCCTTCAGGTCGTGCAGCGCGCACAGCGTCGTGACGACGCCGTCGAGGATCCCTTCCGGGATTTCGTTGCCGTCGCGGTCGAGCACCGCGCCGTTGTTCATCAGGTGGCCGACGTTGCGCACGAACAGCAGCGAGCGGCCGTGCAGCGACAGCGTGCCGCCGGCCGGCGTCGTGTACTCGCGATCGGCGTTCAGGCGGCGCGTGAAGATCTTGCCGCCCTTCGCGACTTCCTCGACCAGCGTGCCCTGCATCAGGCCGAGCCAGTTGCGGTAGAGCTGGACCTTGTCGTCGGCGTCGACCGCCGCGACCGAATCCTCGCAGTCGATGATCGTGCTGACCGCGGCTTCGAGCACGACGTCCTTCACGTTCGCGAGATCGGCGCGGCCGATCGGCGTCGACGCATCGATCTGGATCTCGAGATGCAGGCCGTTGTGCTTCAGCAGGATCGCGGACGGCGCACCGGCCGCGCCCTGGTAGCCGACGAACTGCGCCGGCTGCGCGAGATGCACGACGCCCTTCGCGGTTTCGACCGCAAGCTGGCCGTCCTGCACGCGGTAGCGCAGCGCATCGCGGTGCGAGCCGCTCGCGAGCGGCGCCGCGTTGTCGAGCACGTTGCGCGCGTAGTCGATCACGCGCTGACCGCGCGTGGGGTTGTAGGCCGCGGTGCGTTCGGCGCCGCCGTCTTCCGGCAGCGCGTCGGTGCCGTACAGCGCGTCGTACAGGCTGCCCCAGCGCGCGTTCGCGGCGTTCAGCGCATAGCGCGCGTTCGACAGCGGCACGACGAGCTGCGGGCCGGCCTGCGTGGCGATCTCGCTGTCGACGTTCGCGGTGGCTGCCGCGACGTTCGACGGGACCGGCACGAGGTAGCCGATTCGTTCGAGGAATGCGCGATACGCGGCGTGGTCGCGTACCGGGCCGGGGTGCGCGCGATGCCACGCGTCGAGTTCCTGCTGCAGGCGGTCGCGTTCGGCGAGCAGCTCGCGGTTGCGCGGCGCGAGGTCGTGCACCAGGGCCGAGAAACCGCTCCAGAACGCGGCCTTGTCGATGCCGGTGCCCGGCAGCGCTTCGTTTTCAATGAACTGGCTCAGCGCTGGCGCGACTTGCAGTCCTGCTTGGTCGATCATCGTGAATCCTCCCGGGAAAAATGCGTGCGGCTTGGCTGGTTATTCCGCGACGCTTCGTGTGCCGGCGCGGGCGATCTGCGCGTCCTGTTCGGACTTTACGCCAGACACACCGATCGCGCCCGCTATCCGGCCGCCGACCGTGACCGGCACGCCGCCTTCGAGCAATCCCGTCAGCGGCGCGCTCAGAAACGCCGTGCGGCCACCGTTGATCATATCCTCATACGCCTTCGTCTCGCGACGGCCGAGCGCCGCCGCGCGGGCCTTGTCCTGCGCGATGGTGCTGCTGGCCGGCGATGCGCCGTTCAGCCGCGCGAACGCGAGCAGGTGGCCGCCGTCGTCGACGACGGCGATCGACACGGCCCAGCCGTGGCGTTCCGCTTCCGCGCGGGCGGCGGCGAGCATGCGCTCGGCATCGGCCAGTTCGAGTTCGGGTTTCGTTTGCATGGCTTTCCTCCGGAATCGGCGGTCAGTTGACCAGCCGGTTGTCGACGAGCTCGATCCAGTGGCGCACGGGCGTGCGGCCCGCGCCGTTCAGATGAGTCTGGCAGCCGACGTTGGCGGTGACAATCAGGTCCGGCTGCGCGGCTTCGAGCGCATCGAGCTTGTTGTCGCGCAGGGTCGTCGCGAGTTCGGGCTGCGTCAGCGAATAGGTGCCCGCCGAGCCGCAGCACAGATGGCCGTCGGCGACATTCGTCAGATCGAAGCCGAGCCGCGTCAGGATGCTTTCGACCGCGCCGCCGAGGCGCTGCGCGTGTTGCAGCGTGCACGGGCAGTGGACCGCGACGCGCCGTGGCGTCGCATCGATGAGCGCGTCGAGCGGCTCGGCCGCGATCACTTCGGCAAGATCGCGCGCGAGCGCGCTGACGCGCCGCGCCTTGTCCGCATAGACGGGGTCGGAGCGCAGCAGGTCGCCGTACTCCTTCACGAACGCGCCGCAGCCGCTCGCGGTCAGCACGATCGCTTCCGCACCGGCCTCGATCGCGGGCCACCACGCGTCGATGTTGCGGCGCGCGCGATGAAGGCCCGCGTCCTGCGCGTTCAGGTGGTATTCGGTCGCGCCGCAGCAGCCGGCTTCGCGCGCCGGGCTCACGCTGATGCCGAGCCGGTCGAGCACGCGCGCGGCGGCCGCATTGGTGTTCGGCGACAGCGACGGCTGCACGCAGCCTTCGAGCATCAGCACGCGTCGCACATGACGCACGGCCGGGCGCGGCGCGGCCGCGGGAACGGCGGCCGGGATCTTGTCCTGCAGCGTGCCGGGCAGCAGCGGTCGCAGCGCGCGGCCGACCTTCAGCAGCGCGGCGAACGTCGCCGGGCGCGGCACCACGTGACGCAACCCCGCGCGCAGCAGGCGCTCGCGCGCCGGCCGCTGCACGCGCTTCTCGGCTTCCGCGCGGCCGATGTCGAGCAGCGTGTGATAGCGCACGCCGGACGGGCAGGTCGTCTCGCAGTTGCGGCATGTCAGGCAGCGGTCGAGATGTTGCTGCGTGCGTTCGCCGCATGGCTCGCCTTCGAGCAGTTGCTTGATCAGGTAGATGCGCCCGCGCGGCCCGTCGAGCTCGTTGCCGACCACCTGGTAGGTCGGGCAGGTCGCATTGCAGAAGCCGCAGTGCACGCACGCGCGCAGGATCGCTTCCGCTTCGTCGGCCCGGGCGAGGGCCTTGCTTGCTTCGCTGAGATTGGTTTGCATCGGCGGATCGGGATCGGGTTCGCGTCAGAAATCGGCGTAGAGCCGGCCGGGATTGAAAATCGCGTGCGGGTCGAGCTGCGCCTTGAGCTGCCGATGCACGCGCAACAGCGCAGGCGGCAGCGGCTGGAACGGCTCCCGTGTCGTGCCCGGCGTGAGGCAGGTCGCATGGCCGCCGCACTGCGCGGCGATGCGCTGCACGTCGGCCGGCGCGGCGTCGGTCTTCAGCCAGCGCTGTGCGCCGCCCCAGTCGACGAGTTGCGCGCCGGGCCATGCGTCGAGCGGCGCGGCGGCCGGCACCGACACGCGCCAGAGCGGGCGCGGATCGTCGAAGAACGGCAGCGACAGGTCGCGCAGACGTGCCCAGAACGCGTCGTCGCGCTCGTCCATCCGTTCGCCGCCGATCGTGTCGCGCGCGGCCTTCACCGAGCCTTCTCCGCCTTCGATCCGCACGCGCAGCACGCCATCCCCGTGGCACGCACCCGCGAGCGGCAGCCCCGCGCGACGCCACGCGGCGACGCGCTGCACGGCTTCGCTCGCCGTGAGCGTCAACGCGAGATCGCCAGTCGAGCGCGGCTTCGGCAGCACCTTCAGCGACACCTCGGTCACGACGCCAAGGCAGCCGAAACTGCCCGCGAGCAGCCGCGACACGTCGTAGCCCGCAACGTTCTTCATCACCACGCCGCCGAAGCGCAGATGTTTCGCATGGCCGGTGATCACGCGGCAGCCGAGCACGAAGTCGCGCACCGCACCGGCCCAAGGCCGGCGCGGGCCCGACAGCGCCGCCGCGAACATGCCGCCGACCGTCGCCGCGCCGCCGAACGACGGCGGCTCGCACGGCAGCATCTGGCCGGCCGCGTCGAGCATCGCGTCGAGATCGGCGAGCGGCGTGCCCGCGCGCGCGGTGATGACGAGCTCGGTCGGGTCGTACGACACGACGCCGCGATGTGTGCGCACGTCGAGCGTCCGGCCTTCGACCGGGCGGCCGACGAACGCCTTCGTACCGGCGCCGCGGATGTGCAGCGGCTGGCGATCGTGGATCGCGGCGTCGACCTGTGCGACGAGCGCCGCGCTGTCGTCGATCGATTCGATGTCGCGTCGCATCAGAAGCGCTCCAGTTCGGGAAACGGCAGCTTGCCGTGATGAACGTGCATCGCGCCGAATTCGGCGCAGCGGTGCAGCGTCGGGATGTTCTTGCCGGGATTGAGCAGGCGCTGCGGATCGAACGCGGCCTTCACAGCGTGGAAGAACGTGATTTCGTCGGCGTTGAACTGCACGCACATCTGGTTGATCTTCTCGCGCCCGACGCCGTGCTCGCCGGTGATGCTGCCGCCCGCCGCGACGCACAGCTCGAGGATCCTGCCGCCGAGCGCTTCCGCGCGGTCGAGTTCGCCGGGCCGGTTCGCATCGAACAGGATCAGCGGATGCATGTTGCCGTCGCCCGCGTGGAACACGTTCGCGACCGGCAGCCCGTATTCGGCGGACAGCGCGGCGATCCCTTCGAGCACGCGCGGCAGTTCGCGGCGCGGGATCGTGCCGTCCATGCAGTAGTAGTCGGCCGACATCCGGCCGACCGCCGGGAACGCATTCTTGCGGCCGGCCCAGAAGCGCTGGCGCTCGGCCTCGTCGCGCGCGACGCGAATCTCGCTCGCGCCCGCGTCGCGCAGCAGCGCGGCGACGCGGTCGGCGTCCTCGTCGACGTCGCTCGCCGCACCGTCGAGTTCGCACAGCAGGATTGCCTGCGCGTCGACCGGATAGCCCGCGTGGATGAAATCCTCGGCCGCGCGGATCGCGAGGTTGTCCATCATCTCGAGGCCGCCGGGGATCACGCCCGCGCCGATGATCCGCGCGACCGCGGCGCCCGCCTCGGCGACGTCGTCGAAGCTCGCCATCAGCACCTTCACGCTCGGCGGCTTGGGCAGCAGCTTCACGGTCACTTCGGTCACGATGCCGAGCATCCCTTCGGAGCCGGTGAACAGCGCGAGCAGGTCGAAGCCCGGTGCATCGAGCGCGTCGGCGCCGAGCATGAGCGTGTCGCCGTCGATCGTCAGGATCTCGACCTTCAGGATGTTGTGGACCGTGAGCCCGTATTTCAGGCAGTGCACGCCGCCCGCGTTCTCGGCGACGTTGCCGCCGATCGAGCACGCGATCTGCGACGACGGATCGGGCGCGTAGTAGAGGCCGTATGGCGCGGCGGCCTGCGAGATTGCGAGGTTGCGCACGCCGGGCTGCACGCGCGCGATGCCGGCATCGGGGTCGATGTCGAGAATCCGGTTGAACTTCGCCATCACCAGCAGGATGCCTTTTTCGAGCGGCATCGCGCCGCCCGACAGCCCGGTGCCCGCGCCGCGCGCGACGACCGGCACGCCGTGCGCGGCCGCGACGCGCAGCACCGCGCGCACCTGCTCGACCGTATCGGGCAGCACGACCGCGAGCGGCACCGTGCGGTACGCGGCCAGCCCGTCGCATTCGAACGGCTTGAGCGCCTCGCGTTCGTGCAGCACGTCGAGGCCGGGCGCCGCCGCGTGCAGCGCGGCGACGAGCGTGGCGCGGTCGACGGTCGCCAGCGGGCCGTCGATCCGTTCGTCGTAGATGAAACTCATCGTGTGTCTCCGTCTCCACCATGCAGGCGGCCGCGCGACGCGCGGCACGCCGGATGGCACGCATTCTTGGCGGGGCGCGCGGGCCTGTCCAGACGTCGCGAAGGTGGTCGTACCAGTTTTTTCGATGCTGCTGATCACGCATGCTCGGAGGTTCGATAAAACCTAGTCTCCACAAGGCTTTGTGCGAAAATCGACGGCATCCATCCAAAGTGGTCATACCAGTATGGAAATGCAGAATCGAGAGGGGCCGGCGCGGCGCGTGGCCGACGTCGTCGCCGAGCGGATCGAGCAGTTGATCGTCGACGGCGTGCTGAAGGCCGGTCAGGCGCTGCCGTCCGAGCGGCGGCTGACCGAAAAGCTCGGCGTGTCGCGCACGGCCGTGCGCGAAGGCATGAAGCTACTGCACGCGCGCGGGATCATCGACACCGCGCACGGCAAGGGTTCGTTCGTCGCGAGCCTGACCCCGCAGCGCGCGATCACGCCGATGATGCATCTGCTCGGCTCGCAGCCGCGCACGCTGTACGACCTGTTCGAGGTGCGCGGGATGCTCGAGGCCGAGGCCGCCCGGCTCGCGGCGCTGCGTGGCACGCCGGCCGATTTCATCCTGATCCGGCGCCGCTACGAGGAAATGACGGCGGCCGACGCGCAGGATCTCGACCCCGCCGCGCGCGCGAAGCTCGACCACGCGTTTCATCTCGCGATCTGCGAGGCCTCGCACAACCCCGTGCTCGTCAATACGCTGCAGTCGCTGACCGATCTGCTGCTCAGTTCGGTGTTCGCGTCGGTGAACAACCTCTATCACCGCGAACCGCTGAAGAAGCAGATCGATCGCCAGCATGCGCGGCTCTACAACGCGGTCACGGGGCGGCTGCCCGATCAGGCGCGCAAGGCCGCGAGCGAACATATCCGTCAGTGCGTAGACTATCTGCGCGAGATCGAGCAGGAGGAACAGCGGCTCGTGCGTTCGACGTTGCGGCTCGAAGGGTGGACGTGAGCGGGCGGCAGTTCGCTTGCACGTTGACGTAAGTCATGCAGATTGCGCCGAAGATGCGGCGCCACGATCGAATATATCGCAATGTGATCTATTGGAACGGATGGCTTGTCATCGCTCGTGCATGTGAATGCAACACGCGCCGTGTACCGTCGAGCGTGATACGTCACCGGTCCCGATTCTGACAGGAGGATGCTGCATGTCGATTCCGACGCGTGGCGACGGGCACGACGCCCGCGCCGTCCAGATTCTGCATCGCCCCATCTGCGACCTGCTCGGTTGCACGTGGCCGATCGTCCTCGCGGGTATGGGCGGGGTCGCGCGTGCGGAGCTTGCGAGCGCCGTGAGCGCGGCCGGCGGCTTCGGTTTTCTCGGCATGGTGCGCGAGCCGGTCGCGCTGATGCGCAGCGAGGTTCAGCAAGTACGCGCGGCGACGGATCGCCCGTTCGGCATCAACCTGATTCCCGCGTCGACGCCGCTCGATCTGCTCGATGCCCAGCTCGACGCATGCATCGAGCTGCGTGTGCCCGTCGTCGCGCTGTTCTGGGACGTGATGCCGGCCGTCGTGCGGCGCCTGCGCGACGCAGGCGTGTGCGTGGTGCATCAGGTCGGCTCGCTCGACGATGCGCGCGCGGCCGAGGCGGCCGGCGCGCAGGCGCTGATCGTGCAGGGACGGGAGGCGGGCGGCCACGTACGCGGCGACCGGCCGCTTGCCGCGTTGCTGCCGGACGTGATCGGCGCAGCGAACGTGCCGGTACTGGCGGCGGGCGGGATCGTCGACGGTGCGGGCGTGGCGGCCGCGATGGCGCTCGGCGCGCAGGGCGCGGTGATCGGCACGGCCTTCATCGCGACGCACGAATCGTTCGCGCATGCGTATCACAAGCAGCGCATCGTCGAGGCGCGCGAAGGCGATACGCTGCTGACCGACATCTTCCACATCAACTGGCCGCGCGGCGCGATGGTGCGCGTGCTGCCGTCGAGCGTGACGCGCGGCGAACGCGGCGATCCGTTCGGCGACGCGCGCACCGTGATCGGCGACGAGGAAGGGCGGCCGATCTACCTGTTCAGCACCGATTCGCCGCTGCGCACGATGACCGGCGATTTCGAGGCGATGGCGCTGTATGCGGGCACGGGTGCGGGGCGAATCGATGCGATCGAGATGGCCGGCGACGTGCTGCATCGGATCGTCGCCGGTGCGGCCGCGATGCTCGACAAAGGCGGCACGGCGCCGTCGGCCGCTGCTGTCGACGAACGCGAACATGAACGCCGCGCCGCGTTGCTGGCTGCGCTCGACGAATTGCTGGAAGCCGAGCGCGCGGGCGCGCGCGTCGCGTCCGAGACGGCGGCCGAGGTGACCGACGATCCCGAACTGCATCGGCTGATCGCCCATATCCGCCAGGACGAGGCGCATTGGTGCAGTGTGCTCGTCGATGCGATCCGCTCGCTCGGCGCGGTCCCGACGCGGGCGACCGGCGCGTTTTACGAGAAGGCGATGGCGATCGACGATCTCGCGGAGCGCATGGCGTTCCTGAATCGCGGCCAGCGCTGGGTCGTGCGCAAGCTGCAGACCTTGCTGCCGACGCTCGCCGATCGGGATATGCATCATGCGCTGTCGCTGATGCTGGTGGCGCACGAGAAGAATATCGGGACGGTGGATGGGCGGTTGCGCGGCGGCGCGGATGGGGCGCAACCGGCGCGCTAGCCGCTAGAATTGCGGTTTTCGTCCGGAATACGTCCATGTCTTTTGCCTCGCTTGGCCTGATCGAGCCGTTGCTGCGTAATGTGCAGGGCCTCAATTACCAGACACCCACGCCGGTGCAGGCCAAGGCGATTCCCGCCGTGCTCGGCGGCAAGGACGTCATGGCCGCGGCGCAGACCGGCACCGGCAAGACGGCCGGCTTCGCGCTGCCGCTGTTGCAACGGCTAGTGCAACACGGCCCGGCGGTGTCCAGCAACCGCGCGCGCGTGCTGGTGCTGGTGCCCACGCGAGAACTGGCCGAACAGGTGCTGCAAAGCTTCGTCGAGTACGGCAAAGGGCTCGATCTGCGATTTCTGGCCGCCTACGGCGGGGTGAGCATCAATCCTCAGATGATGAAGCTGCGCAAGGGCGTGGACGTGCTCGTTGCCACGCCGGGCCGTTTGCTCGACCTCAATCGCCAGAACGCCGTGCAGTTCGATCAGGTGCAGACGCTGGTGCTCGATGAAGCCGACCGCATGCTGGATCTCGGCTTTGCGCGCGAACTCGATGCGGTCTTTGCCGCGTTGCCTACCAAGCGGCAGACGCTGCTGTTCTCGGCCACGTTCTCCGATGAAATCCGCACGATGGCGGCGGGCATCCTGCGCAGCCCGATCGATATCAGCGTCAGCGCGCCCAACGCCACCGCGAGCAAGATCAAGCAATGGGTGGTGCCGGTCGACAAGCGGAACAAGCCCGATCTCTTCCTTCACCTGGTGGCCCGGAACAAGTGGGAGCACGCGCTGGTATTCGTCAAGACCCGCAATGGCGTCGATTATCTGGCGGTCATGCTGGAGAAAGCGGGCTATGCGGTCGATACGATCCACGGCGACAAGCCGCAACCCGCGCGTATGCGCGCGCTGGAGCGTTTCAAGGCAGGTGAAGTGCAGATGCTGGTCGCCACCGATGTGGCGGCGCGCGGGCTGGATATCGACGATTTGCCGCTGGTGATCAACGTCGATCTGCCGATCGTCGCGCAAGACTACGTGCACCGTATCGGGCGCACCGGCCGCGCGGGCGCCAGCGGTGTGGCGGTGTCGCTCGTGTGCGCCGATGAAGCGCCGCAACTGGCCGCGATCGAGGCACTGATCCGGCAGACGCTGCGGCGGGAAGAAGAGCCGGGTTTCGAAGCCGAACACCGCGTGCCGGAAACCAGCGCGACGGGTCAGATCATCAAGAAGCCGAAAAAGCCGAAGAAGCCCAAGGTGCAGCAAGCCGTGCCGGTCGCCAAACAAGGGCCGGGCAAGAAGCCGCATACGCAAGGTGGCGAAGGCAAGCGCAAGGCTGCGGCGCCGCATGCGGCGGCCACGGGTGCCGGTAAGGGCCCGGACTACACCATCGGTAGCCCGTTCAGCGCGCAGAAGCCGCGTGGCAAGCCGGCTGCGGGGAAGGCTGCCGGCAAATCCGCCGGCGGTCGCGGCAAACCCGGCAAACCGTCGAGATAGACTGAATCCTTCCGGTTCAACGTACCCGATACGATTGAACCGTCCGACGAGTGAACGAATACGGGCGGTTCGGAACAGCGCTGCCGTTTTCTCGTCAACGACCTAATGAAACCGCCCGCGATAGAGGTTTCGCGGCGCGACCGACGATATGCGATGACTGAAGTGAGAGCTGGAATGACGACGACATTCGACGAGACGACAACGGCGGCGATCGCCGCGTTTGCCCAACTGGATTTCTACACCGCTGTGCAGGCAATGCGCGCCGAGGCTGATTACGACCATGAACGAGACAAGTGGATCTCGCGCTATATCGACGAGCACGGCGGCGGCGCGGACGATGCAGAATACGACGCCTTGCACGCGCGGGCAGAGGCCACCCCGGAATACGCGGAGTTCATCGATGGGGTCCGGCGCGAAATCCTGGAATACTTCGAGGTGACCGACGATCAGCTGGACTGCATGGTCGTGCTGCGCCATGACGATAGCGATGCGCTCTGGGCGGAAGTCAATCGGCAGCGCAGCGCGCTGGGAACCGGTGAAGTGCGCGGAGATCTCTGACCAGGCCCGTCATTCGTCGGTAGGTTGGGTGCGCCATTTGAACGTCGGCTCCGCAACAGGTATCGGACACACCTGTCACTCAATCTTCTCGCGCAAGTCGTAGCAAGATATCGGCGAGGGTCCGAATTTTCGGTTGTGCCGCACGTTGGGGCGGATAGACGAGGAAGTAGGAAAGGCCGTCTTCCGCCACATCCTCGAACGGTGTCACGAGCGATCCGGCACGGAGTCGGTCTCTCGCCATTCGCGGGTCGCCGATTGCAATTCCGTGTCCTTCCATCGATGCCGCGAGCGTCAATTCGAGGGTATCGAATACGAGCCCACGTCCCGCATCGATCTGGCGTGCCCCAACGTGATCGAGCCAGCATCGCCACTCTGCGCGGCTGGGCCCGGGATGGAGCAAATCGACATGCGCAAGGTCGGCTACGGATCGCAGCGATGTCGCCAATGCCGGCGCGCACATCGGCGTGAGCCTCTCGGGAAACAGCCGTACTGCTTCCATACCGGTCCACTGTCCCGTGCCTCGCACGATGATGGCGTCGACGTCGGATGTCGTGAAATCCGGCGTGTCGTCCGCGGATGTGGAAATACGCAGCTCCGTCCCGCTCATCGCGCGATGAATGTCCGGCAGCCGCGGGAGCAACCAGCGAACGGCGAACGTGGACGGCAACTTCAATGTGAGCACCGAGGTCGCCCGTGCATGGGAATCCGCGTGCTGGGCCAATTGCGTGAGCACGTTGACCGCGACCATCAGCAGTGCATTGCCTTCTGGCGTCAACGTCAGCCCCGATACATGGCGCACAAACAGTGCGCATCGATAATGCGTTTCCAACTGCTGTATCTGGCGGCTCACCGCACCTTGCGTGCGGCATAGATGATCCGCGGCCTTGCTGACGCTACCCAGCTGCGCCGCCGCGACGAACGACTGAATCGCGGCCAGCGGCGGCAGCGGCCGCGTCAGGTCAGCCAGCGGATATGCATGCGCCGCATACCCGGGTTGCAAATTTTTCGATTGTCCGGTCATCGGTGCCTCGCTATCGTGCGTCTGCCGGATGCCCTGTTCTTGCGAATGAACGGAGTTGTCAACGAATGATCGGAGGATAATTTTGGGCTCAACGTCGGAATCACTCTACACGGAACAGGTTCGCGCTTACCTTCGGGAGCTGGAGCGAGGCGATGTCGGCGCGATCTGCGCGCTATTTACGCCGGACGCGCAGATTTTCTCGCCATTTCTTGGCTGGATGCATCCGGGGCCCTTCTTTTCGAAGGTCGCTGCCGCATCGGGAGAAAGCAAGATTACACCGATCGACATCTGCGTCAGCACGAGTGGGGCTCGACGTGCGACAGGTTACTTCATCTACGACTGGGGCCTGAAAGACGGTTCGGTGGCGCGCTTCGAGTGCGTCGACGTGTTCGAGTTCGACGCCGCGGGGCTCATCGAACGGATGATCATCGTCTACGACACCCATCCCATTCGCAGTACCGTCGGCGACAAGTACGCGTAGCCGAATCGCTGTCGTTCGATACCGAAGGCTGGCGTTTGCTGAGGGCGGCTGCGCATGACGCCAAACTTCCGCGCACGCCCAGGCTTGCCAACCGACATCCACCCAACCCCGCGAAGCATGAAAAAAGCCCGCCGAAGCGGGCAACCTCACGATGCGGAGGGGGAGATACGATGACGCAGCCGGCGCGCGTTCAGCCTTTCGTCGCGCCGAACGTGAGCCCCGCGACGAAATGCTTCTGCATCGCGAAGAACATCGCGACCGACGGCAGCGCGGCGAGAATCGACCCGGCCGATACGAGGTTCCACGACGTCGTCCATTGCCCCTTCAGCGCCGCGACACCCGCCGTGATCGGCGCCGCCTCGTCGCCTTGCGTGAGACACAGCGCCCAGAAGTAATCGTTCCACACGAACGTGAACACGAGAATCGCGAGCGCGGCCAGCGCCGGCCGGATCAGCGGCAGCACGATTCGCCAGAACACCGTCCATTCGCCCGCGCCTTCGATGCGCGCGGCCTCGATCAGCTCGAACGGCAACTGCTTGATGAAGTTGCGCAGGAACAGCGTGCAGAAGCCGGTCTGGAACGCGACATGGAACAGGATCAGCGCTTCGACGGTATTGAACACGCCGAGCCGCAGCGACAGGTCGCGCACCGGAATCATCAGCACCTGCACCGGCACGAAGTTGCCGGCGACGAACGTGCCGAACAGCGCGGTATTGCCGCGAAACCGGTAGGTCGCGAGCGCGAAGCCGGCCATTGCCGCCAGCGCGATCGAGCCGATGACAGAGGGCACGGTGATCTGCACGCTGTTCCAGAAGTAATGCAGCATCGGTGACGTGGTCAGCGCGTCGCGATAGTTCTCAATCATCGCGAAGCGGCGCGGCCAGCCCCAGTAGTGACCTTCGACGAGTTCCTCGGTCGAGCGCACCGACGTGACGAACACCGCGATCATCGGCAGCAGCCAGACGAGCAGCGCGACGGGTAGCGACAGCTTGTACAGCCGGCGCGATACCGGCTTCCAGTGGGCAACGGGTGTCGGAAACATGATGAATGAACTCCCGAAAGGTCACTGCTCGTTGCGCAGCATGCGGCGCAACTGGAACACGATGTAGACGAGCATGATCGCGAACAGCACGACCGCGATCGACGCGGAATAGCCGAGCCGGTAGTACTTGATCGCCTGGTCGTACATGTAATACGCGAGCACGGTCGAGCTTTCGAACGGGCCGCCGCCCGTCATCACCGAGATCAGGTCGAAGCTGCGCAGCGCGCCGATCACCGTGACGACGATCGCCATGAAGGTGGTCGGCCGCAGTTGCGGCAGCACGACGTGCCACAGCAGCGCGAAGCCGCGTGCGCCTTCCATTCGCGCGGCCTCGATCTGTTCCGGATTGACCGACGTGAGGCCGGTCAGGTACAGGATCATGCAGTACGCCGTTTGCGGCCACAGCGCGGCGAACACGATGCCGAACGTCGCATAGCGCGCGTCGCCGAGCACCGGGATGCCATGCCCGGCGAGCAGCGCAAGCAACCCGAAGGTCGGATCGTAGAACCACGAGAAGATCAGCCCGACGACCACGCCCGACAGCACGAACGGCGCGAAGAACAGCGACTTCACGAGCCGGATGCCGCCGACCGCCTGGTTCAGGTACAGCGCGAGCGCGAGGCCGAGCGGCGGCGCGAGCATGAACAGCACGAGCCAGATCACGTTGTTGCGCAGCGCCGTGTAGAACGTCGGCGCGTGCAGCAGCTCCGCGTAGTTCGCGAGACCGACGAAGGTGCGCTCGGTCATCCCGTCCCAGTTGTACAGGCTCAGCCACAGCGTCGACAGGATCGGCCAGATCACATAGACGGCAACCATCGCGCAGGCCGGCGCGAGAAAGAGCCACGCGGCGCGCCGTTGCCGCCGCACGGCGGGCGACGGGCGGCGCGCGGGCAGCACGGTGGCGGACGGGCCGCGCGGCGGCGGCGCGGTGCCGGCGGGCGGGGGGGACGCGATCGGACTGGACACGGCAAGCCTCCTGAACGGACACGGCGGCGCGCGGCCGCCGGTGGGGTCACGCGGTCACTTCTTGTAGATCCGCTTGCGGGTCTGTTCGAGCTGCGCGAGCACCGTATCGAGCTGCGCGGGATTCGCGAGGAACTGCTGCATGCCCTTCATCCCTTCGTCGGCCATTTCCTTGGTCATGTCGCGATCGTAGAACTGCGCGACGCCGCCCTTCGTGTCGGCGAGGATCCGGAAGCCGATGCGCGAGATCGGATCGGCCGGCTCCGGCGACTTGCTGTTGGCCGACAGCGAGCCGAGCCCTTCGGCGAGCTTCGCGCCCATCTCGGGCGTTTCGACGAATGCGAGGAACGTGTGCGCGTCGGCCTTGTTCTTCGCCTTGGCCGGGATGTGCAGCGATTCGACCGGGCCGTCCTCCGCGGTCGGCACCTTCGGGTCGATGATCGGGAAACGGTAGTAGCCCATTTCCTGCTTCACGTTCGGCGGGAAACCCGCCGCGATGAAGGTGCCCATCAGCATCATCGCGGCCTTGCCCTGGAACAGGAACGGCTGCGCGCCGTCGAGATCGTAGGACAGTGCGTTGTCGATGAAGTAGCCAGAATCGATCAGCGACTTCCACGTCGTGTAGACCTTCTTCACGCGCGGGTCGGTGTACGACACGTCGCCGGCCATCAGTTGCTGGTGGAACGCATTGCCGTTCAGCCGCAGGTCGAGATAGTCGAACCAGCCGGCGAGCGTCCATGCGTCGCGGCCGCCGATCGCGACCGGCGTGATGCCGGCGGCCTTCAGCTTCTTGCACGCATCGAGAAACTGGTCCCACGTCTTCGGTTCGTCGGCGATGCCGACCTTGCGGAACAGGTCCTTGCGGTAGAACAGCCCCCACGAGTAGTAGACGGTCGGCGCCGCGTACTGCTTGCCGTTGTACGACGATGCGCTGCGCGTCGACGCATACATCGCGTCCCAGCCGTTCTTCGCCCAGTCGCCGCTCAGGTCCTCGAACAGCCCGCGCTTCGCGTAGTACGCCATCCGCTCGCCCGCGTGCCAGTTCACGACGTCCGGCGCGACGGTCGTGAGCCAGGCGGGGAGCTGCACCTTGTACGCTTCCTCGTCGACGAAAGTCGGCTTCACGTCGATGTCGGGATGGGCCTTGTGGAACGCTTCGATCGTCGACTGCCACACGGCGCGCTGGCTCGCGCCCTTGAACGCGATGTTGATCGTCAGCGTGCCGGCATCGGCGGGCGCCGTCATGCCGAGCGATGCGAAGGCGACGGCGGCGGCCGTGGCGAGCCGGGCGGCGGCGCGAAGGGGGCGATGTGTCATGGTGTCTCCAGTCCTGTGTGTCGTTGTGCGTGACCGGCGCGTCGCGGCGCCGGTGGAGGGGTTACGAACGGCTTCGATACACGGCGACGCCTTGCGGCTCGACCTGCGCGGCGCCGACCACGAACGCGGACGGCGGCACCGCGTCGATCGTGTGCGGTGTGCTCGCGTAGTTGAACACGTAGGTCAGGCCGCCGCGCCGGCTCACGCGTACGCCGTCGGCGAGCGGCGTCGGCGCGAGGCCCGCTTCGGCCGCGACGTCGGCGAACAGGCGCACGGTGGTCGCATCGTCGAACAGCGCGGCCCAGTAGTGCAGCGTACCGTGCGAGATGCAGGCCGGATGACCGTCGGCGAAGCGCGCGTGCACGACGCTGCGCGTGTCGTCCTGCAGCTCGACGAGATCGCGCCAGTGACGCGCTTCGCCCGCGAGCGGAGCGCCGTCGCGCAACGTGCCGTCGATCCGTTCGGTCACGTTCGGCCGCAGCGATTCGGCGCGCCACACACGCACCGGCAGGATCGACGCGAGCGGGCCGGGCGGCAGCGCCGGCGGGATCTGCAGGTCGGCGGTCTTGGAGCCGGTGCGCGGCCCGAACACCGCATGCGCACCCGACGCGGCGAGCCGCGACGCGAAATCGTCCGGCACGATCGGCAGCGGCGGCACGACGACGAGGCGGTAGCCGTCGAGCGGCGCGTGTGCCGACACGATGTCGACGTCGAGGCCGAGCGAGCGCAGCGCCGAGTAGTACTCGAACGCGAAACGCGGGTAGTGGAAATCGGCGCCCTGCGGCTGCACTTCGAGCAGCCACTTCGCCTCGTAGTCGAAGATCAGCGCGACCGGTGCGCGCACCGGGCCGTCTGCGTCCGCGTCCGCGCCGGCGTCGTGCACGGCCGCGATCTCGCGCGCGACGCGCTGCGCTTCACGGCCGCCTTCGTCGAGCTTGTCGTCGGGGGTGTGCAGGCCCGCGTGCATCTGTTCCTGCGCGAACGGCGCCTGCCGCCAGCGGAAGTACGACACGCAGCCGGCGCCGTGCGCGAACGCTTCCCAGCTCCACAGCCGCACCATGCCCGGCAGCGGCGCGGGGTTCCAGTGCGCCCAGTTCACGGGGCCCGGCTGCTGTTCCATCACCCAGAACGGCAGCTTCGACATGCCGCGGTACAGGTCGTGATTGAGCGACGCGAAATCGGGATGGCCGGTGCGCAGCCAGCGCGCCTTCACGTCGGGCGCGAACCACAGCTCCTCGAGCGCGCCGAGCGGGTAGCTGTCCCACGTCGCGACGTCGAGGTCGCGCGCGACTTCGTAGTGATCGAACTCGGTGAACAGCTGCATGAAGTTGTGCGCGACCGGCCGGCCCGGCGAGTGCGCACGGATCACGTCGACCTGCATCCGGTGATAGCGCGCGAGCTCGTCGGACGCGAAGCGCCGGTAGTCGAGGCGATGCGACGGATGGGCTTCGGTCACGGTGCCCACGGGCGCATCCACTTCGTCGAAATGACGATACTCCATGCTCCAGAACACGGTGCCCCACGCGCGGTTCAGCGCGTCGATCGTGCCGTAGCGCGTCTGCAGCCACGCACGGAAGCGCACGAGCGCGGCCGGCGAGTAGCTGACGACGGTCTGGTGGCAGCCCAGCTCGTTGTCGGTCTGCCAGTAGCGCACGGCCGGGTGGCGGCCGTAGCGTTCGGCGACCGCCGTGCAGATCTGGCGCGACGCTTCGAGATAGGTCGGCGACGAGAAATCGTAGTGGCGGCGCGAACCGAACGCGCGCGGCCGGCCGTCGGCACCGATCGCGAGGATGTCGGGATGGCGGTCGACCAGCCATTTCGGCGGCGTGGCGGTCGGCGTGCACATCACGATCTCGAGGCCGGCCGCGCCGAGCACGTCGACCGCACGGTCGAGCCAGCCCCAGTCGTATTCGCCCGGCGACGGCTCGATGCGGCTCCACGCGAATTCGGCGATCCGCACCTGCGCGATGCCGAGCGCTTTCATCCGGCGGGCGTCGTCGGCCCACATCGATTCCGGCCAGTGTTCCGGGTAGTAGCAGACTCCGAGGCGCATGCCGATCCTTATGCGTAGTGGTGAACGTGGACGTCGGCGCACGCGGGCACCGCGCGGCCGTCTTCGGTGAACAGATGGCAGGCCGCGGCCGGCGCGTGCACGTGCACGCGTTCGCCGCTGTGCACCTGCGCGTCGCCCGGCACCTTCGCGATCAGCGGCGTCGCGTCGGGCTGGCCGCACGGATCGAGGTGCACGTAGGTCTGCTCGCCCAGGCGTTCGACGAGCGCGACGTCGCGCGCGAGCGTCGTCGCGTCGGGCGCGGCGCCGAGCGTCAGGTGTTCGGGGCGGATGCCGAGCGTCACGGCGGCGCCGGCGCCGAGCGCCGAGCCGTCGCGCGGCAGCACGAAGATTTCGCCGGACGGCACGAGCGAGACGGTCGTGCGATGCGCGTCGCACGCGGTCACGACGGCCGGCAGGAAGTTCATGCGCGGCGAGCCGATGAAGCCCGCGACGAAGCGGCTGGCGGGGTGATGGTAGAGGTCGAGCGGCGCGCCGACCTGCGCGATGCTGCCGTGCTGCGCGGTATCCGCGCCGGCGTGCAGCAGCACGATCTTGTCGGCGAGCGTCATCGCCTCGGTCTGGTCGTGCGTCACGTAGACGACGCTCGCGCGTTCGAACTGCCGGTGCAGCCGCGCGATCTCGATGCGGGTCTGGCCGCGCAGCGCCGCGTCGAGATTCGACAGCGGTTCGTCGAACAGGAACACGCCGGGCTCGCGCACGATCGCGCGGCCGATCGCGACGCGCTGCCGCTGGCCGCCCGACAGCGCCTTCGGCTTGCGTTCGAGCAGCGTGTCGAGCTGCAGGATCCGCGCGGCATCGCGCACCTTCCGGTCGATCTCGGCCTTCGGCACGCGCGCGATCTTCAGCCCGAACGCCATGTTCTCGTACACCGTCATGTGCGGAAACAGCGCGTAGCTCTGGAACACCATCGCGACGCCGCGCTCGGCGGCCGGCACGTCGTCGACCCGGCGGCCATCGATCGACAGCTCGCCCGCGCTCAGATCCTCGAGCCCGGCGATCATGCGCAGCAGCGTCGATTTCCCGCATCCGGACGGCCCGAGAAACACGCAGAACTCGTGCGCGCCGATCTCCAGATCGACGTCGCGAATGACCGGCGCGTGCTCGCCATAGGCTTTTTGCACGCGTCGCATCGAGATGCTCGCCATTGTCTCCGCTCCATGTTTTAATGCGCCATACTGCGTGATTAAGCGCTTAATCACCGCGATCAAAAAAAGAAGCGATGCGATCGCGGCCGAGTCGCACCCGTCGGTCGGGCGGCAAGGTGTGCGGCGATAGTGCGCCGCTTCGGTGAGCGAAGCAAATACTGGATCGACGTCTCATATAGTGAGCAAGCGATGGCAACACTGGATGAAGTGGCGCGCCGCGCCGGCGTGACGGCCGCGACGGTATCGAATGTGCTGCGCGACCGCGGCCGGGTCGGCGACGCGACGCGGGCCCGGGTGCTCGAAGCGGTCGACGCGCTCGGGTACCGGCCGCATCTCGCCGCGCGGGCGCTGGCGGAAGGGCGTGCGCCGACGATCGCGCTGATGGTGTCGAGCATCGCGAACCCGTTCTATCCGGAGTTCGCGCTGGCGGTCGAGCGTGCGGTGCGCCGCAACGGGCAGTTCCTGATCGTCTGCAATACGAACGAGGATCCGCTGCAGGGGCGCGCGTATCTCGACCAGATCGCCGGCACGATTTCCGAGGGCATTCTCGTGACCAACGCGAACCTGCACCTGCCCGATCTGCTCGACGTCGCGCGGCGCGGCGTGCCGGTCGTGCTGTGCCTGTGGGAGCGGCCCGACGCGCCGCCCGACGGATTGCCATGCGTGGCCATCGATTTGCGCGAAGCGGGGCGGATCGCGACGCGGCATCTGCTCGAACTCGGACACGAGCGCATCGGTGTGATCGTCGGCGGGGCGGCGAGCGGCGTGCAGGCGGCGCGCTATGACGGCTTCGTCGACGTGATGCGCGAAGCGGGGCTCGACGCGTCGATCGTCGCGGCCGATCACGATTCGATCGAGGGCGGCGTGCGCGCGGCGGGCCGGCTGCTCGACGCGCATCCGCGGCTGACCGCGCTGGTCGCCACCAACGACCTGCCGGCGATCGGCGCCATGCACGCGGCAGCCGATCGCGGCAGGCGCGTGCCCGACGATCTGTCGATCGTCGGCATCACCGACATCCATCTCGCCCGCGACACGCGGCCCACGCTGACGACCGTCGCGATCCCCACCGCCGAAGCGGCCGGAATCGCGGTCGAATTGCTCAACGCGCTGCGCGAGGCGGGAGGCCATTTCGACGATGCGTCGCGCGTGCGGACGGCGTCGCTGCCGCGGCTGGTGGTGCGCGGGACGACCGGCCGCGTGCCGAGCGCGCGCGCGCCGCGGTAAAGATCGCGCGGGGCGGCGCCGAGTGCTTCGGGTTATTCGCCGACGCACTCGGCGCGGCCCCGCGCGCAGCCGCGTGCGATGTGGAAGCCGGCAAGTGCGGCGCCGGCCTCAGCCGCCTTCGACGCGCCGCATGACGATGCGTCTGGCCGATTCGAGATGGGCGACCGTCATCGAACGGGCGACGCGCGCATTGCGCTCGCGACACGCGTTCAGGATAGCGTCGTGCTCGACCTGGAACGACGGCGTATCCGCGAGCAGCGTGGCCTGCAGGCGCTCGTAGCGCTCGACCTGGCCGCGCAGTTCGGCGATCGACTTCAACTGCCGCGCGTTGCCGCAGCACGAATACAGCAGCGCGTGGAATTCGCGGTTCAGCTCACCTTGCCGGCGCGGCGTGGTTGCGTCGCCGAGCAGCCGATGCACGAGTTCGGCGCGCGCGAGCGTTTCGTCGTCGAGCCGCTTCACGCTGCGGTAGATCGCATCGCCTTCGAGCAGTACGCGCAAGTCGTAGATTTCCTGCACGTCCGACGCGCTCAGCATGCGCACGACGGCGCCGCGATTCCTGAAGATATCGAGCAGCCCTTCGCGTTCCAGGCGCTGGATGGCTTCGCGCATCGGAATCCGGCTGACGCCGAACCGATCGGCCAGATCGCGCTCGACGAGCCGCTCGCCGGCCGCCAGCTCGCCGTTGATGATCATGTCGCGCAGCGATGCGGCGACCGCGTCCGCCGTGGAGTCGAGTCTGGTTTCCATGCCTGCCTGTTCCGTCATTTTGGAATAATGGTATACCAAATGGAAATCCGGTGCCACAATGGCAGCCACCGGCGGGCGTCACGCAACGGCGCTCGGGCCGGTCGAGACACGGACATCAACGGAGGGCGAGATGGCATCGGGCGAACACACGTATCGCGTCGCGGTGGAGTGGACGGGTAACCGGGGAACCGGCACGTCGGGATATCGCGAATATGGGCGGGAACATGTGATCCGGGCGGGGGCCAAGCCGGATATTCCCGGTTCGTCGGACCCGGCGTTCCGCGGCGACGCGGCGCGCTGGAACCCCGAGGATCTGCTGCTCGCCTCGGCGTCGGCATGCCACAAGCTCTGGTATCTGCACCTGTGTTCCGAGGCCGGCATTCGCGTGCTGGCCTACGTCGACCACGCGGAAGGCACGATGCTCGACGGCGCCGAAGCGGGGCGCTTCACCGAAATCGTGCTGCGTCCGCAGGTGACGATCCGGGCCGGCGACGATCGTGAGCGGGCGGCGCATCTGCATCACGACGCGCATGCGAAATGCTATATCGCGAATTCGGTCAACTTCCCGATTCGCTGTGAGCCGGTGATCGAGTTTGCAGCGGAGTAAGAAACCGCGGCTGCGTCGTCACAGCACCACGTCGTACACCCCCCGCGCGGCCGCCCGAATCGCATCGACCATCACCGTGACGGCCGGCGAATGCAGCCGGTCGGTGCGCGTGATGATCCCGAAATCGTCCATCCGGCAATCCATCTCCAGCGGCAGCACCGTGACGATCCCGTGTCGTGCGTAGTAGCGCGCGACGTCCTCGGCCAGCACCGCGATCATGTCGCTCTGTTCGAGCAACTGCGTGATGAACAGCAGCGCGGACGTCTCGACCAGGTTCGCCGGCGGCGCGAGGCTTGCGCGCTGGAACACGAGTTCGAAGCGATGGCGCAGCACGCTGCCGGCCGGCGGCACGACCCACGCCGCGCGCTGCACGTCCGCGAGCGACAGCGGCGCATGCGCGAGCAGCGGATGGCCGGGCCGCACGACCGCCGCCACCGTTTCGCCGATCAGCGGCTCGTAGCGCAGGCGCAGCTTGTCGTGCTCGGCGGACAGCCGGCCGAGCACGATGTCGATCTTTTCCTGCGCGAGGTGTTCGAGCAGCACGTTGCTGGTATCGATCTCGACCGATACGTGCAGGCCCGCATGCGTGCCTTTCACGGCGGCGACGGCAGGCGGCACGAGCCGCAGGGCCGGCGACGTGATCGCACCGACCGCCACGTGGCCGAGATGCCCGGCCTTCAACGCGGCCAGCTCCTCGCGCGCCTGGTCGAGGCTGCCGAGCGCCGCGCGCGCGTGGCGGATCAGCGCGTCGCCGTACAGAGTCGGCCGCATCCCGCGCGGCAGGCGCTCGAACAGCACCGCGCCGATCGATTCCTCGAGTTCGCGCAGCAGCTTCGACGCAGCCGGCTGCGTCATGTTCAGCGCGGCCGCCGCGCGGTGAATGCTGCCTTCGTCGGCGAGCGCGACGAGCAGCAGCAACTGGCGCGTCTTCAGGCGGGCGCGGTTTCCCCATGGACTGGCTTCGGGCATCGTACGGGTTTATATCGATATCGGAATGGATATCGTAATCGCCTAAATCGTCATTAGCCAGTTATCAAAATTCTGCCTAGACTGCGCCGGTATCCCGTCACCACAGGACTGACGATGTCGGCAACAAAACCCAGGCTGCGCTCTGCCCAATGGTTCGGCACGAACGACAAGAACGGCTTCATGTACCGGAGCTGGATGAAGAACCAAGGCATTCCCGATCACGAATTCGACGGCCGGCCGATCATCGGCATCTGCAACACGTGGTCCGAACTGACGCCGTGCAACGCGCACTTCCGCAAGCTCGCCGAGCACGTGAAGCGCGGGATCTCCGAGGCGGGCGGCTTCCCGGTCGAGTTCCCGGTGTTCTCGAACGGCGAATCGAACCTGCGGCCGTCGGCGATGCTCACGCGCAACCTCGCGTCGATGGACGTCGAGGAAGCGATCCGCGGTAACCCGATCGACGCGGTCGTGCTGCTCGCCGGCTGCGACAAGACGACGCCCGCGCTGCTGATGGGCGCGGCAAGCTGCGACGTGCCGGCGATCGTCGTGTCGGGCGGCCCGATGCTGAACGGCAAGCTCGAAGGCAAGAACATCGGCTCGGGCACGGCCGTGTGGCAGTTGCACGAAGCGTTGAAGGCCGGCGAGATCGACGTGCATCACTTCCTGTCGGCCGAAGCCGGCATGTCGCGCTCGGCCGGCACCTGCAACACGATGGGCACCGCATCGACGATGGCGTGCATGGCCGAGGCGCTCGGCGTCGCGCTGCCGCACAACGCGGCGATTCCGGCCGTCGATTCGCGCCGCTACGTGCTCGCGCACATGTCGGGCATCCGGATCGTCGAGATGGCGCTCGAAGGGCTCGTGCTGTCGAAGATCCTGACGCGCGCGGCGTTCGAGAACGCGATCCGCGCGAACGCGGCGATCGGCGGCTCGACGAATGCCGTGATTCACCTGAAGGCGATCGCCGGCCGCATCGGCGTGCCGCTCGAACTGGAAGACTGGATGCGCATCGGCCGCGACACGCCGACGATCGTCGACCTGATGCCGTCGGGGCGCTTCCTGATGGAGGAGTTCTATTACGCGGGCGGGTTGCCGGCCGTGCTGCGCCGGCTCGGCGAAGGCGGGCTGCTGCCGCACCCGGATGCGCTGACGGTCAACGGCAAGTCGCTGTGGGACAACGTGCGCGAAGCGCCGAACTACGACGAAGAGGTGATTCGCCCGCTCGACCGGCCGCTGATCGCGGACGGCGGGATCTGCATCCTGCGCGGCAATCTCGCGCCGCGCGGCGCGGTGCTGAAACCGTCGGCGGCGAGCCCCGAACTGCTCAAGCATCGCGGCCGCGCAGTGGTGTTCGAGAATCTCGACCACTACAAGGCGACGATCAACGACGAAGCGCTCGACATCGACGCCAGCTCGGTGATGGTGCTGAAGAACTGCGGGCCGCGCGGTTATCCGGGCATGGCCGAGGTCGGCAACATGGGGCTGCCGCCGAAGTTGCTGCGCCAGGGCGTGAAGGACATGGTGCGGATTTCCGACGCGCGGATGAGCGGCACCGCGTACGGCACGGTCGTGCTGCACGTCGCGCCGGAAGCCGCGGCCGGCGGGCCGCTCGCGGCCGTGCGCAACGGCGACTGGATCGAGCTCGACTGCGAGGCCGGCACGCTGCATCTCGACATTACGGACGAAGAGCTGCAGCGCCGCCTGTCGGACGTCGATCCGACCGCGGCACCGGGCGTGGCCGGCCAGCTCGGCAAGGGCGGCTACGCACGGCTGTACATCGATCACGTGCTGCAGGCCGACGAGGGGTGCGACCTCGACTTCCTGGTCGGCATGCGCGGCGCGGACGTGCCGAGTCATTCGCATTGAGCGGCGGGCGGTAATGGGCGGTTGTGCAGAGACACGGCCCGCGTAAGCGCTGAAGCGCCAACGTGGATCGACCGCGAAGCATGGGACCCACGTAAGCGCTGAAGCGCCAACGTGGGATCGACCGCGGTGCATGGGACCCACGTAAGCGCTAAAGCGCTAACGTGGGATCGACAGGAGACAAGATGACGACGCAGTACACGAGCGCGCACGCCGCGGCGGAACAGTCCGATTCGACGGCAGCCGTCGACGAACGGCAACTGACCCGCCTGCTCACGCGCAAGCTGGTGCCGTTCCTCGCGCTGATCTACGTGGTCGCCTACGTCGACCGTACCGTCGTCGGCTTCGCGAAGCTTCACATGAACGCGGCGATCGGCCTCGGCGACGCCGCGTACGGGCTCGGCGCGGGACTGTTCTTCATCGGCTACTTCCCGTGCGAGGTGCCGAGCAACCTCGCACTCGGCCGCTTCGGCGCACGCGTGTGGTTCGCGCGCATCCTCGCGACCTGGGGCGCGATCACGATGGCCATGGCGCTCGTACAGGGGCCGACCAGCTTCTACGTGCTGCGCTTCCTGCTCGGCGCGGCCGAAGCCGGCCTCTATCCCGGCATCCTGTACTTCCTCACGCAATGGTTCCCGATGCGCGACCGCGCGCGCGTGATCGGCCTGCTCGTGCTCGCGCAACCGCTCGCCGGTATCGTGACCGGGCCGCTCGCCGGATGGCTGCTGTCGACGCACGGATGGTTCGGCCTGTCGGACTGGCAGACGCTGTTCGTCGTCAGCGGCTTGCCGGCCGTGCTGCTCGCGTGGCCGACGCTGCGGCTGTTGCCCGAGTCGCCCGCGCATGCGCGCTGGCTGAACGACGGCCAACGCCGCTGGATCGCCCGGCAACTCGCCGCCGATCGCGACACCTATCGCCCCGATTCGCACGGCAATCCGCTCGCCACGTTGCGCGACCGCCGCGTGCTGCTGCTCGCCGCGCTGTTCCTGCCGTTCCCGCTGTGCATCTACGGATTGTCGTTGTGGCTGCCGACGATCATTCACGCGTTCGGTACCGGCGATGCGACGACCGGTCTGCTGTCCGCCGTGCCATACCTGTTCGCGGTGGTCGGCCTGCTCGTCGTGCCGCGCCACTCGGACCGCAAGCGCGAGCGCTACTGGCACATCGTCGTCGTGTCGGCGGCGGCCGCCGTGACGATGGCCGCGAGCGCGTGGGTACGGCAGCCCGCGCTGCAATTCATGTTCATCTGCCTCACCGCGTTTTCGCTCTATTCGATCCAGGCCGTCGTGTGGGCGCTGCCCGGCGAATTCCTGACCGGCACGAGCGCCGCGGTCGGCATCGCCGCGATCAATTCGCTCGCGAATCTCGGCGGCTACTTCGGGCCGTACGGGATCGGCCTGATCAAGGCATCGACCGGCAGTCTCGCGGCCGGCCTGTATTTCCTCGCGGCGACGCTGCTGTTCGCCGTGCTGATGACGTTCGTGGTCCGGGCCGCGCTGCGCGCGCCCGAGCCGGCCGCCGGCACATTCGCCGGCGAATCCTGAACGCCTTGTTTTCCGGCTGAACGCCGATTCGACTGACGCAGGACCCACCATGACATCGAGCAGCACGCCGCGCTATCGCGGCATTTTCCCGGTCGTCCCGACGACCTTTGCCGAGACCGGCGAGCTCGACCTCGCGAGCCAGAAGCGCGCGGTCGATTTCATGATCGACGCCGGCTCGGACGGGCTGTGCATCCTCGCGAATTTCTCCGAGCAGTTCGCGATCACCGACGACGAACGCGACGTACTCACGCGCACGATCCTCGAACACGTCGCGGGCCGTGTGCCGGTGATCGTCACGACGTCGCACTACAGCACGCAGGTGTGTGCCGCGCGCAGCCTGCGCGCGCAGCAGCTCGGCGCGGCGATGGTGATGGCGATGCCGCCGTATCATGGCGCGACGTTCCGTGTGCCGGAAGCGCAAATCTTCGATTTCTTTGCGCGCGTGTCGGATGCGATCGACATCCCGATCATGATCCAGGACGCGCCCGCGAGCGGCACCGCGCTGTCCGCGCCGTTCCTCGCGCGGATGGCGCGCGAGATCGAGCAGGTCGCGTACTTCAAGATCGAGACGCCCGGCGCCGCGAACAAGCTGCGCGAGCTGATCCGGCTCGGCGGCGACGCGATCGAGGGGCCGTGGGACGGCGAGGAGGCGATCACGCTGCTCGCCGATCTCCATGCGGGCGCGACCGGCGCGATGACGGGCGGCGGCTTTCCGGACGGCATCCGGCCGATCCTCGAAGCGTTCCGCGAAGGCCGGCACGACGATGCGTTCGCGCATTACCAGACGTGGCTGCCGCTGATCAATCACGAGAACCGCCAGTCCGGGATCCTCACCGCGAAGGCGCTGATGCGCGCCGGCGGCGTGATCGCGTGCGAGCGGCCGCGGCATCCGATGCCGGAACTGCACCCGGACACGCGCGCGGAATTGCTCGCGATCGCGCGCCGGCTCGATCCGCTCGTGCTGCGCTGGGCGCACTGAACGAGTGGCGAAGGAGGAAAGCACGATGAGCGATGTGATTTCGTTGGGCGTCGTCGGGATCGGCAAGATCGCGCGCGACCAGCATTTGCCGGCGATCGCCGCCGAACCGGGTTTCGCGTTGACCGCCTGTGCGAGCCGTCATGCGGAAGTCAACGGCGTGCGCAATTATCCTGATCTGAACGCGCTGCTGGCCGCCGAGCGCGAGCTCGATGCGGTATCGTTGTGCGCGCCGCCGCAGGTGCGCTACGCGCAGGCGCGCGCCGCGCTCGAAGCCGGCAAGCACGTGATGCTCGAGAAGCCGCCGGGCGCGACGCTCGGCGAAGTGGCCGCGCTGGACGCGCTGGCGCGCGAGCGCGGCCTCACGCTGTTCGCGACCTGGCATTCGCGTTGCGCGAGCGCGGTCGAGCCGGCGCGCGCGTGGCTCGCGCAGCGCACGATCCGGGCGGTGCAGGTGCGCTGGAAGGAAGACGTGCGGCGCTGGCATCCGGGGCAGCAGTGGATCTGGGAGCCGGGCGGCCTCGGCGTGTTCGATCCGGGCATCAACGCGCTGTCGATCGTCACGCGAATCCTGCCGCGCGAGCTCGTGCTGCGCGAGGCGACGCTGTTCGTGCCGAGCGACGCACAGATGCCGATCGCGGCCGAACTCGATTGCGCGGATACCGACGGCGTGCCGGTGCACGCGGAGTTCGACTGGCGGCACGGCCCGGTCGAGCAATGGGAGATCGCGGTCGACACGGCCGACGGCGTGCTCGCGATCAGCCGCGGCGGCGCGCAACTGTCGATCGCGGGCGAGCCGGTCGAGATCGGGCCCGAACGCGAGTATCCGGCGCTGTATGCGCACTTCCATGCGCTGATCGCGCGTGGCGAAAGCGACGTCGACGCGCGGCCGCTGCGGCTCGTCGCCGATGCCTTCCTGTTCGGCCGACGCGTGCAGACCGACGCGTTCGGCCGCTGAACCTGCGTCGCGCGCTTCGGCCCGAAGCGCGCGACGCGTGATTGATTGACTACGACACACATCACGGCATCAGCCGATACAAAGGAGACACCCATGAACCGCACGATTCGTCGACATACCCTGCGCGCGCTGCTGGCCGCGCTCTGCATCGCGCCGCTCGGCATGCAGGGCGCCGCACGCGCCGATACGCCGCTGAAGATCGGTTTCCTCGTGAAGATGCCGGAGCAGGCGTGGTTCATCAACGAGCAGAACGCTGCGTCCGCGCTCGGCCAGAAGGAGAACTTCTCGGTCGTGAAGATCGGCACGCCGGACGGCGAGAAGGTGCTGGCCGCGATCGACAACCTCGGCTCGCAGGGCGCGCAGGGCTTCGTGATCTGCGCGCCGGACGTGCGCCTCGGGCCGGCGATCGCGTCGCGCGCGAAGCGCTACAACATGAAGTTCGTGACGGTCGACGACCAGCTCGTCGACTCGACCGGCAAGCCGCTGCCGAACGTGCCGCACCTCGGGATGTCGGCGACCAAGATCGGCAACCAGGTCGGCCAGGCGATCTCCGACGAGATGAAGCGGCGCGGCTGGAAGCCGGAAGAAGTCGGCGCGCTGCGGATCACGAACAACGAGCTGCCGACCGCGAAGCTGCGCACCGACGGCGCGACGCAGGCGCTGCTCGCGAACGGCTTCCGCAAGGAAAACATCTTCGACGCGCCGCAGAAGACGACCGACGACGAAGGCGGCTTCAGCGCCGCGGCGCCGGTGCTCGCGCGCCATCCGAACGTGAAGAAATGGGTGGTGTACGCGCTGAACGAGGAAACGGTGCTCGGCGCGGTACGCGCGACGGAGCAGCTGCACATCCCGGCGGCGGACGTGATCGGCGTCGGCATCAACGGTGCGGGCGAGGCGTTCGCCGAGTTCCAGAAGAAGGAGCCGACCGGCTTCTACGGGACGATCGCGGTCAGCTCGACGAACCACGGCAAGGACAGCACGCAGAACCTCGTCGACTGGATCCGCAACGGCAAGACGCCGCCGGCCGACACGCAGACGAGCGGCAAGCTGATGACGCGCGCGAACTGGCAGGCCGTGCGCGCCGAACTCGGTATCTGAGCGGGGCGAGGCGAGAACGTAATGACGATGCAGACGATGACGGCCGTGTCCGGCCACGACGCCGAAGCGGGCGCGCCGCCGGATGGCGCACTGCTCGCGCTCGACGGCATCACCGTGACGTTTCCCGGCGTGCGTGCACTCGACGCGGTGTCGCTGTCGGTGCGCGCGGGCGAAGTGCACGGGCTGATGGGCGAGAACGGCGCGGGGAAGTCGACGCTGCTGAAGGTGCTGTCCGGCGTGAACCAGCCGCAGGCCGGCACGCTGACGCTGAACGGCACGGTGCAGCGCTTCGCGTCGACGCGCGCGGCGCTCGAGGCCGGCATCGCGATCATCTACCAGGAGCTGCATCTGGTGCCCGAGCTGACGGTCGCGGAAAACCTGATGCTCGGGCAATTGCCCAGCCGGCTCGGCGTGGTCGACGAGCGTACGCTCGCCGCGCGCGCGCTCGATGCGCTGGAGCGGCTCGGCGAGCACATCGATCCGGGCATCCCGGTGAAATACCTGTCGATCGGCCAGCGCCAGATGATCGAGATCGGCAAGGCGCTGATGCGCGACGCGCGCGTGATCGCGTTCGACGAACCGACGAGTTCGCTGTCCGCGCGCGAAACCACGCAACTGTTCCGGATCATCCGCGCGCTGCGCGCGGAAGGCCGCGCGATCATCTACGTCACGCACCGGATGGAGGAAGTCTACGAACTGTGCGACCGCGTGACGGTGTTTCGCGACGGCCGCCGCATCGACACGTTCGATTCCGTCGCCGATCTCGATCGCGACCGGCTGATCGGCTGCATGGTCGGCCGTTCGATCGAGGACGTGTACGGCTATCGGTCGCGCCCGGCCGGCGACGTGCTGATCGAAGCGAAGGGACTGACGGGGCCGGGGCTGGCCGAGCCCGTGTCGTTTACCGCGCGGCGCGGCGAGATCGTCGGCTTCTTCGGGCTCGTCGGCGCGGGCCGCTCGGAGCTGATGAAGCTGCTGTACGGCGCGGTGCGGCCGAGCGCCGGGCACGTCGAGCTGAACGGCAAGCGGGTGGCGTTCGGCAGCCCGCGCGACGCGGTGCGCGCCGGCATCGCGCTGTGCCCGGAAGACCGCAAGCAGGAAGGCATCGTCGCGATCGCGTCGGTGGCCGACAACCTGAACATCAGCGCGCGCCGTCATTTCAGCCCGGCGCGCGTGTTGCTCGACGGGCGGCGCGAACGCGAGCTCGCGCAAAAATACATCGAGCGGCTCGCGATCAAGACCCGCGACGGCGAAACGCCGATCGGCGCGCTGTCGGGCGGCAACCAGCAGAAGGTCGTGCTCGCGCGCTGGCTGGCCGAGCGCATCGACGTGTTCCTGATGGACGAGCCGACGCGCGGCATCGACGTCGGCGCGCGCGCGGAAATCTACAACCTGTTCTACGAACTCGCGGAAGCGGGCCGCACGGTGATCCTCGTGTCGAGCGATCTGGCCGAGGTGATCGGCGTGTCGGACCGCATCATCGTGATGAAGGAAGGACGGATCGCGGGCGAGGTCGCGAAGGCGCACGCGACGCCCGACGCGCTGATCAAGCTCGCGCTGCCGCGCTAGCGGCCCGCAGTCAACCGGAAAGCAAACGTTATGAGCCAGGCAATGCAACCCCAACGTACGTCCCCATCCCCGGATACCCCCGCCATGCCCGCCCGTGCGCGCGGCGGCGTGTGGCAGATGATCAACCGCTCCGGCATCGTGATGGTGTTTCTCGTGCTGTTCGCGACGCTGTCGCTGACGGTGCCGGACTTCCTCACGTCGCGCAACATCCAGGGCCTGCTGCTGTCGGTCACGCTGATCGGCTCGATCGCGGTGACGATGATGTTCGTGCTCGCGCTCGGCGAGGTCGACCTGTCGGTCGCGTCGATTGTCGCGTTCTCGGGCGTCGTCGCGTCGACGCTGATCACCGCGACGCACAGCGTCGTGCTCGGTATCGCGGGCGGCGTGCTCGCGGGCGGCGCGGTCGGGCTCGTGAACGGCGTGCTGATCGCGCGCTACCGGATCAACTCGCTGATCGTCACGCTCGCGATGATGGAAGTCGTGCGCGGGCTCGCGTTCATCACGTCGAACGGCGACGCGGTGATGATCTCCGAGGAACGCTTCTTCGATCTCGGCGGCGGGTCGTTCCTCGGCATCTCGTATCCGATCTGGAGCAACATCATCGGCTTCGTCGTGTTCGGCTTCCTGCTGCGCAAGACGGTGTTCGGCAAGAACGTGCTGGCGGTCGGCGGCAACGGCGAGGCCGCGCTGCTCGCGGGGCTGCCGGTGATGCGCATCAAGATCGCCGTGTTCGTGCTGCAGGGGCTCGTGACGGGCTTTGCCGGCGTGATGCTCGCGTCGCGGATGAGCCTCGGCGATCCGAAGACGTCGGTCGGCCTCGAGCTCGGCGTGATTTCCGCGTGCGTGCTCGGCGGCGTGTCGCTGACGGGCGGCGTCGCGACGATCTCCGGCGTGCTGGTCGGCGTGCTGATCATGGGCTCCGTGCAGGACGCGATGAGCCTGCTGAACGTGCCGACCTTTTACCAATATCTGATACGCGGCGGAATTCTGTTGCTCGCGGTGCTGTTCGACCAGTATCGTCGCAACCAGCGGCGCGCGATGAAGATCTGATTTCGATCGCGCGGCCGCCTGCAAATACGACGAATATCGGGAGACGGCATGCAACAGACTCCTCCGGCCGCGTCGGCGACGCTGCTGGCCGACAGCCGCAACACGCTCGGCGAAGGCGCGACGTGGTGCGACAGGACGCACGCGCTGTACTGGGTGGACATCGAGGGCGCGCAGCTGTGGCGCTGCCGCGCGGACGGTTCGGACCTCGCGCAATGGGCGATGCCCGAACGGCTCGCGTGCTTCGCGCTGACCGACGATCCGGACGTGCTGCTCGTCGGGCTCGCGACGCATCTCGCGTTCTTCGACCTGAGCCGCGGTGCGTTCACGCGGATCGTCGACGTCGAACCCGATCTGCCCACGCGGCTGAACGACGGGCGCTGCGATCCGTTCGGTGCTTTCGTGTTCGGGATGAAGGACGAAGGCGCCGAGCCGCCGCGTGCGATTGGCGGGTTTTATCGACTCAATCGCGATCTCGCGCTCGAACGGCTTGCATTGCCGGCGGCCGCGATCGCGAACAGCATCGCGTTCTCGCCGGACGGCACGAAGCTGTATTTCTGCGATTCGCTGGTGCGCGAGATTTTCGTGTGCGATTACCGTGCGGGCGGCGACGTCGCGAACGTGCGGCCGTTCGCGCGGCTGACGGATGTGGACGGCGACCCGGACGGCTCGACCGTCGATCGCGACGGCGGGCTGTGGAACGCGCAATGGGGCGGCCGCCGCGTGGTGCGTTATGGGCCGGACGGGATCGAGACGGACCGCGTCGAGGTGCCGACCGCGCAGCCGAGTTGCGTCGCGATCGACGGTGACGGCCGGTTGTACGTGACGAGTGCGCGTGTCGGGTTGAGCGACGACGCGCTGGCCGGCGACCCGCACGCCGGCGGCGTGTTCGTCGCGCGGACGCGGCATGCGGGGCTGCCGACCGCACGATTCGCGGGCACGCCGCGCGGTTGATCGCGTCGTTGCATACGGGTTCCCGTTCATGGGATCGGGCTGACGCGGCGGACTTCGCGGTCAGGCTCGCGAGCCGCCGCACGTGCGCGAGCGCACGGCGGCCGTCCGTCTTCCCCAAACATCCGTTCATCTCCCGACCTGCTGGTAAGATGGCCCGCAATTCCATCCTGTCCGCACCATGAGTTCCGCACCGACCAAGCCCGCGAATCCGAAGAACGCCGCGAAAAGCGCCGCCCGCGCGACGGGCGACAAGCCGAAAGCGCGCGTGCAACAACGCCTGACCTACGTGATCGGCGGTCTCGACCGGCTGCTGCGCCGTCACATGACCGACGCGCTCGCGCCGCTCGGCATCACGCTCGCGCAATACACGGCGCTGTCGGTGCTCGAGGCGCGCGGCGCATCGTCGAACGCGCAGTTGGCCGAGCGCTCGTGGATCACGCCGCAATCGGCGAACGAGGTGATGAGCGTGATGGCCGCCCGCGGTTTCGTCACGCGCGAAGCCGACCCGTCGCACGGCCGCATCATCCTGCTGACGCTGACCGACGCAGGGGCGGCGATGCTGCGCGAATGCGAAACCGTGCTGCGCCCGCTCGAGGCACGCATGCTCGGCGACATCTCGGCCGACGACGCCGCGCACGTGCAGCGCGCGCTCGAACTGTTCTCGCGCAACCTGCGCGGCTGACCGCTTCCGCGATTTTCACGACGCGGGCCCGCCAGGCCCGCGCTCGCTTCGTACGCGCCTTCGGCACTCGTCCGACCGCTCCCTGATTTTTCGGTGCTTTCTCGCCTTCCGCTCCGGGTTTACACCGGCGCTCGTGCCGCTTGCAATATCAGGTAGCCTGATATTAAATGAGGTCGTCCGCAGCAGGGATGCTGCGCACCGAATCGCACTGGAACGAACGACAGGAACAGACATGAGCAAGTACGACAACCGCTGGCAGACCGTTGAAGTGAAAGTGGAGGCCGGCATCGCGTGGGTGACGCTGAATCGCCCCGAGAAGCGCAACGCCATGAGCCCGACGCTGAACCGGGAGATGCTGGACGTCCTCGACGCGGTCGAGTTCGACGACGAGGCGAAGGTGCTGGTGCTGACCGGCGCGGGCGCCGCGTGGACGGCCGGCATGGATCTGAAGGAATATTTCCGCGAGATCGACGGCGGCTCCGACGCGCTGCAGGAAAAGGTGCGCCGCGACGCATCGGATTGGCAGTGGCGCCGCCTGCGGATGTACAACAAGCCGACCATCGCGATGGTGAACGGCTGGTGTTTCGGCGGCGGATTCTCGCCGCTCGTCGCGTGCGACCTCGCGATCGCGGCGGACGACGCGGTGTTCGGGCTGTCGGAAATCAACTGGGGCATCCCGCCGGGCAACCTCGTCAGCAAGGCGATGGCGGACACGGTCGGGCATCGCCGCGCGCTGCACTACATCATGACCGGCGATACGTTCACCGGCGCGCAAGCGGCGGAAATGGGCCTCGTGAACAGCAGCGTGCCGCTCGCCGAGCTGCGCGACGCGACGATCGCGCTCGCCGCGCGGCTGATGGACAAGAACCCGGTCGTGCTGCGCGCGGCGAAGCACGGCTTCAAGCGTTCGCGCGAGCTCACGTGGGAACAGTGCGAGGATTACCTGTATGCGAAGCTCGACCAGGCGCAGCTGCGCGACCCGGAGCGCGGCCGCGAGCAGGGGCTGAAGCAGTTCCTCGACGACAAGACGATCAAGCCGGGCCTGCAGGCATACAAGCGCTGATACGAGCGCCGACGCAGCCGCCGGCATTACCGCCGGCGTAATCGCAAGAGACAGGCAAGGCAGGAGACGACATGACCGACAGACGGATGCTGATCGGCGGCGAGTGGTGCACCGCCCGCGACGGGCGAACCTTCGACCGCTTCAACCCCGCGACGGGCGCGCTCGCGTCGCGCGCGCCGGCGGCCGGTACGGCCGACGCCGACGCGGCCATCGACGCCGCGCACCGCGCGTTCCCCGCCTGGGCAGCGCTCGCGCCGACCGAGCGGCGCCGCCGGCTGCTGAAGGCGGCCGACCAGATGGATGCGCGTATCGACGAGATCGTCGCGACCGGTGTCGCCGAAACGGGCGCGACGCCCGGCTGGCTCGGCTTCAACGTGACGCTCGCGGCGAACATGCTGCGCGAGGCCGCGTCGATGACGACGCAGATCGCCGGCGACGTGATCCCGTCCGACGTACCGGGCAATCTCGCGCTCGCGATGCGCGTGCCGTGCGGCGTGGTGCTCGGCATCGCGCCGTGGAACGCGCCGGTGATCCTCGGCACGCGTGCGCTGGCGATGCCGCTCGCGTGCGGCAACACGGTCGTGCTGAAGGCGTCCGAGGCATGCCCGGGCGTGCATGCGCTGATCGGCGCGGTGCTGGACGAAGCAGGGCTCGGTGCGGGCGTGGTGAACGTGATCACGCACGCGGCGGCCGACGCACCCGAACTCGTCGAGCGGATGATCGCGCATCCGCACGTGAAGCGGATCAACTTCACCGGGTCGACGCACGTCGGCCGCATCATCGCGCGCCACGCGGCCACGCACCTGAAGCCCGTGCTGCTCGAACTCGGCGGCAAGGCGCCGGTGCTGGTGCTCGACGACGCGGATCTCGATGCGGCCGTCGACGCGATCGCGTTCGGTGCATTCTTCAACCAGGGGCAGATCTGCATGTCGACCGAGCGCGTGATCGCCGCGCGGCCGATCGCCGATGCGCTCGTCGAGCGGCTCGCCGCGAAGGCGCGCACGCTGGTCGCGGGCGATCCGCTGGCCGGCCATCCGCTCGGCACGATGGTCGATGCGTCGGCCGCCGCGCGCGCGGCGTCGCTGGTCGAGGATGCGCGTGCGCATGGCGCGCACCTGCCGCTCGGATGCCGTGTGGAAGGCGCGACGATGCAGCCCGCGATCGTCGACGGCGTCACGCGCGACATGCGGCTCTATCGCGAGGAGTCCTTCGCGCCGGTCGTCGCCATCCTGCGCGCGGATAGCGACGACGAAGCGGTCGCGCTCGCGAACGACAGCGAATTCGGGCTGTCGGCGAGCGTGTTCAGCCGCGACGTCGCACGTGCGATGGCGGTTGCACGGCGGATCGAATCGGGGATTTGCCACATCAACGGGCCGACCGTGCACGACGAAGCGCAGATGCCGTTCGGCGGCACGAAGGCGAGCGGCTACGGCCGCTTCGGCAGCCGCGCGTCGATCGCCGAATTCACCGAGCTGCGCTGGATCACCGTGCAGACCACGCCGCGCCATTACCCGATATGAGCGAGCCGACGATGAATGCAGAGAAGGCGCCGCTTCAGGTCGGCCAACACGCCGACGCCGTGCGCTATCGCGCGGCCGCCGTCGCGGTCGGCGCGGCCGAGATTCGCCGCGCGGACGACGGTACCTGGTACCTGCGCTCGCGCGAGCCGCTCGGCGATTATCCGACGCGCATCACCGACTGCCTGGTACGCGGCGCGCAAGCGCATCCGGACCGCGTACTCGCCGCGCGGCGCGGCGCCGATGGTCGCTGGATCGAGATCACGTACGCGCGGATGCTCGAACGCGCGCGCGCGCTCGGCCAGGGGCTCGTCGATCTCGGGCTGTCGGCCGAGCGTCCGCTCGCGGTGCTGTCCGGCAACGATCTCGAGCATCTGCAGCTGATGTTCGCGGCGATGCTGGCCGGCGTGCCGTACTCGCCGATCTCGCCCGCGTATTCGCTGGTGTCGACCGACTACGGCAAGCTGCGTCACACGCTCGGCGTGCTGCGGCCGGGTGCGGTGTTCGTCGCGGAGCGCGCGCCGTTCGCGCGTGCGCTCGACGCGACGCTGCCGGCCGATGCGACGCTGATCGTCGCCCGCGATGCCGATGCCCAGGAGGATGACGGCACCGGCGGCAACGGGCGCGCGGTGCCGCTGTCGCGTTTGCTCGCTACCGTCCCGCGCACGATCGACGCCATCCACGACGCGGTCGGCCCCGACCATCTCGCGAAGATCCTGTTTACGTCCGGTTCGACGAAGCAGCCGAAGGCCGTGCCGACCACGCACCGGATGCTGTGCAGCAACCAGCAGATGCTGCGCCAGACGATGCCCGAACTCACGCGCGAACCGCCGGTGCTAGTCGACTGGCTGCCGTGGAATCACACGTTCGGCGGCAGTCACAACCTCGGCATCGCGCTGTACAACGGCGGCACGCTGTATATCGACGACGGCCGCCCGATGCCCGGCCGCTTCGACGAAACCGTGCGCAACCTGCGCGAGATCGCACCGACGATCTACTTCAACGTGCCGAAGGGCTGGGAGGAGCTGGCCGCCGCGCTCGAACGCGATGCCGAGCTGCGCGACACGTTCTTCTCGCGCGTGAAGCTGTATTTCTTCGGCGGCGCGGGGCTGTCGCAAGCCGCGTGGGACCGGCTCGACCGCGTGACCGAAGCGCATTGCGGCGAGCGCATCCGGATCATGGCCGGCCTCGGGATGACGGAGGCGTCGCCGTCGTGCCTGTTCACGACCGGGCCGCTGATGCGCGCCGGCTATATCGGCCTGCCCGCGCCCGGCTGCGACGCGAAGCTCGTGCCGTGCGGCGGCAAGCTCGAAGTGCGCTTCAAGGGGCCGAACGTGATGCGCGGCTACTGGCATGCGGACGTCGATCCGCGCGACGTGTTCGACGAAGAAGGCTATTACCGCAGCGGCGACGCGGCCGCGTTCGCCGACCCGGAACGGCCGGAACTCGGGCTGCTGTTCGACGGGCGGCTGACCGAGGACTTCAAGCTGAGCAGCGGCACGTTCGTCAGCGTCGGGCCGTTGCGCGCGAATGCGGTGTCGACGGGGGCCCCGTACGTGCAGGACGTGGTCGTGACCGGGATCGATCGCGACGATATCGGCTTGCTGGTGTTCCCGCGCGTCGATGCATGCCGTGCGCTCGCGGGGCTCGCCGCCGATGCATCCGTGACCGACGTGCTGCGCGCGCCGGCCGTGCGCGCGGCGTTCGCGGCGTGGCTCGCCGTGCTGAACCGGAACGCGAGCGGCGGCTCGACGTTCGTCGCGCGGATCCGGCTGGTCGACACGCCGCCGTCGCTCGATCTCGGCGAAGCGACCGACAAGGGTTCGCTGAACCAGGCGGCCGTGCAGAAGCATCGCGCGGCGATGATCGACGCGCTGTACGACCCGGCGCGGCGCGATCCCGACGTGATTTACGCGTAAGCAGTACGCGCTAGCAGTAAGCAGCAACGAGCAGCAACGAGCAGACACAACGACCGGCCGGCCGCGACACCGGCAGGCACGCTTGCGGCCAGTGAATCAGGTTGCCTGATAAAGGCGCCGGTTCATGCGATACCTCGCGCGCCGAACCGCCCCTGGCCGGCGGCGGCGCGCGGCGGTCGTTGCACGGCCGACCGACTACAAGACATGGGACTGGAGACAGAATGAACACCTACGTTGCCGAAAAACCCACGGTCGCGACCACGCTCGCGCTGTGTTTCGCGATCGCACTCCTCGAAGGGCTCGACCTGCAGTCGGTCGGCGTCGCCGCGCCGCGGATGGCGCGCGAATTCGGGCTGTCCGTGTCGCAGATGGGCATCGCGTTCAGCGCGGGCACCTTCGGGCTGCTGCCGGGCGCGATGCTCGGCGGGCGGCTCGCCGACCGGATCGGCCGCAAGCGCGTGCTGATCGCATCGACCGTGCTGTTCGGGCTGCTGTCGATCGCGACCGCGCAGGTCTCGAGCTTCGCGATGCTCGTCGTCGTGCGCGTGCTGACCGGCATCGGCCTTGGCGGCGCGATGCCGAACCTGATCGCGCTGTCGTCCGAAGCGGTCGAGCCGCGCTCGCGCAGCAGCGCGGTCGCGACGATGTACTGCGGGATCCCGTTCGGCGGCGTGATCGCGTCGGTGATCGGCGTGCTGCTCGCCGGCGATACCGAATGGCGGCACATCTTCTACGTCGGCGGCGTGGGGCCGCTGCTGCTCGTGCCGCTGCTCGTGTGGTTCCTGCCCGAATCGCGCGCGTATCTCGACGTCGCGGGCACGCCTGCCGCGCGGTCCAGTGTCGCCCGGACGCTGTTCGGCGACGGCCGCACGACGTCGACGGTCGCACTGTGGGTCAGCTACTTCTGCACGCTGATCGTCCTCTACTTCCTGCTGAACTGGCTGCCGTCGCTGATGGCCGCGCGCGGGCTCGATCGCGCCCACGTCGGCCTCGTGCAGATCGCGTTCAACGTGGGCGCGGGGCTCGGCGCGCTCGGCATCGGTGCGGCGCTCGACCGGATGCGCGCGTCGCGCGTGGTCGGCGGCATGTATGTCGGGATCGTGCTGTCGCTCGCCGCGCTCGCGGCCGCGCCCGGTTTCGCGTCGCTCGCGGCGGCCGCGTTCGCGGCGGGGATGTTCGTGGTCGGCGGGCAGTCGGTGCTGTATGCGCTCGCGGCGATCTACTACCCGACCGCGATGCGCGGAACCGGCGTCGGCGCGGCGGTGGCGGTCGGCCGGCTCGGCTCCGTCGTCGGGCCGCTCGCGGCCGCGACGCTGCTGGCCGCCGGCCGCAGCGCGCCCGTCGTGATCGGCGCGAGCATCCCCGTCACGCTCGTCGCGGCCTTCGCTGCATTCGTGCTGATTCGCCGCCCGCAAGCCGGCGACTGACGGTTCGATTTTTTCAATGCGCGCCGTCAGAGCGCGCGATTCAACAAGGTCTGGAGACGACATGAAAACGAAGACAAGGAACGGCCTGCTGGCCGCCGGCGCGTGCTGCGCGCTCGCCGCGCCGGGCGCACACGCCCAGTCGAGCGTGACGCTGTACGGGATCATCGATACGGGCGTCGAATTCGTGTCGCACGCGAACGCGGCCGGCGACCACGTGGTGCGGATGCCGGGCGTGACGGGCGAGTTGCCGTCGCGCTGGGGCCTGCGCGGCACCGAGGATCTCGGCGGCGGCTACCAGGCGGTGTTCACGCTCGAAAGCGGCTTCAACGTGCGCGGCGGCGATCTCGGGCAGGGCGGCCGGCTGTTCGGGCGGCAGGCGTTCGTCGGCCTGAAGAGCGGCTTCGGCACGCTCGCGTTCGGCCGTCAGTACACGATGACCTATCTCGCGCTGCAGGGCGCGGACATCATCGGCCCCGACATCTACGGGCTCGGCTCGTTCGACGCGTACGTGCCGAACGGACGCGCCGACAACGCGGTGACCTACGTCGGCACGTATCGCGGCGTGACGCTCGGCGCCGCGTATTCGTTTGGCCGCGACGGCGCGGGCACCGGCAACTCGCCGGGGCAGGGCACGTGCGCGGGGCAGGTGCCGGGCGACGCGGTGCAGTGCCGCAACTGGTCGGTGATGCTCAAGTACGACAGCGCGTATTTCGGTGCGGCGGCGTCGTACGAGGAGCAGCGCGGCGGCACCGGCGCGGCCGCGAACTTCTTCGACGGCGTCGCGCCCGTTCCCTTCACGAGCAGCGGCGGCAAGGACGCGCGCACGCATGTGAGCGCGTATGCGCAGGCGGCCGGCGCACGGATCGGCGCGGGCTGGATCGGGCGGCGCGTGTCGACCGGTTCGCCGGCCGCGGCCGGCGCGCATTCGGACCTGTTCTTCCTCGGTGCGTCGTATGCGGTGAAGCCCGATTTCGTCGTCGACGGCGAAGGCTACCGGATCGTCAACAGCGCGCACGACACGCGCGCGACGATGGCGACGCTGCGCGCGACCTATCTGCTGAGCAAGCGCACGGCCGTCTACGCGCAGTCGTCGTATCTGTGGAACAGCGCGCATGCACGCTACTCGGTCAGCGGCGGCGGGCCAGGCACGACGCCCGGCGCAGGGATGGGGCAACTCGGCGCGATGGTCGGCGTGCGGCACATGTTCTGATTCACCGACGTGACGAACCGAACGGGAGTTATCTTGAACAGGAAATCTGCAATCCTCTGTATTGCGCCGCTGTCCGCCGCCGCCATGCTCGCCGGTTGCGGCGGCGACGATTCGATCAGTGCCGCGCCCACTCACCTGAGCGCCGCGACGCCGGCCGCGATGGCGCAGACCTGCGACGCGCTCGCCGCGAAGCTCGCGTATGCGAACACGTCGTTCACGTCGGTGACGACCGCGGCTGCCGGCGCGCTGACGGTGGCCGGCAAGCCGGTCGCCGAGCACTGCGTGATCACGGGGAAGATGAACGAGCGCGTGAGCGCGGTGGACGGCAAGACCTATGCGATCGGCTTCGAGATGCGCTTGCCGAAAGCGTGGAACGGCCGCTTCTTCTACCAGGCGAACGGCGGGGGCTCGACGGCAACGTCGTGACCGCGACCGGCGAGATCGGCGGCGGCGGGCCGCAGACCAACGCGCTGAACCAGGGTTTCGCGGTGATCAGCTCGGATTCCGGGCACGGCGCCGCGCAGAATCCGCTGTTCGGCCTCGATCCGCAGGCGCGGATCGACTACGGCTACGGCGCCGTCGATGCGCTGACGCCGATGGCGAAGCAGGTGATCCGGCTCGCGTACGGCAAGGCGCCCGATCGCAGCTATTTCGGCGGCTGCTCGAACGGCGGCCGTCACGCGATGGTCACGGCGGTGCGCAACCCGGCCGACTACGACGGCATCATCGCGGGCGACCCGGGCTTCCATCTGCCGAAGGCGGCGATCGGCGAGATGTATGGCGCGCAGCAGTTCGCGAAGATCGCGTCGGCCACCGGATCGAACGGGTTGCCGGATATCCGCAGCGGCTTCAACGATGCGGAGCGCCAGCTCGTCGGCGCGAGGATCCTCGACAAATGCGATGCGCTCGACGGCGCGGCCGACGGGATGGTGCAGGACGTCGCCGCGTGCCAGGCGCACTTCAGCGTCGATGCCGATATCCCGACCTGCGCGAACGGCGCGCGCACGGGCGCCTGCCTGACGCCCGCGCAGAAAACCGCGCTGGAGAACGTGTTCGCCGGTGCACGCAACAGCGCGGGCACGGCGCTGTACGCGAGCTTTCCGTACGATCCGGGCGTGGCTGCCGGCGGCTGGGCGTCGTGGAAGCAATCGGCGTCGATCACGCTCGATCCGGCCGCGATGGCGTTCACCTTCATGACGCCGCCGAAAACTGCCGCAGCGCTCGCGAACCTGCCCGGGTTCGCACTCGGCTTCGACATGGACAACGATGCGCCGGCGATCTTCGCGACGAACGGCGTGTACACGCAATCGTCGTGGTCGTTCATGACGCCGCCCGACGAGACGAACCTGTCCGCGCTGAAGACGCGCGGCGCGAAGCTGCTCGTCTATCACGGCACGGGCGACCCGGTGTTCTCGTTCAACGACACGCGCGACTGGTACGCGCAGGTCGCGCAGGCGAACGGCGGCGATGCGTCGAGCTTTGCACGCTTCTATCCGGTGCCCGGCATGAATCACTGCGCGGGCGGGCCGGCCGCCGACCAGTTCGACATGCTGACGCCGCTCGTGGCGTGGGTCGAGCAGGGGCAGGCGCCGACGGCGGTCGTTGCTGCCGCGCGCGACACGACGAACGCGGTGCCGAACGCGGACGTGCCCGCGTCGTGGGGCGCGGGGCGCACGCGGCCGCTGTGCCCGTATCCGCAGATCGCGCGCTACAACGGCTCGGGCGACCTGAATTCGGCGGCGAGCTTCAGTTGCCGCTGACGTAGCCGTCGATGGGAAGCGGCCGGCGCGGGCAGTCGTGCGCCGGCCGCCTCATCGCTGCGTTCACTCGCCGGAATCGACCGGCACGTCGAGCCCGACCTTCACGCGGCTCATGCTCACCAGCGTCTTGAACCGCTTCACGTTGTTGTTCGCGAAGAACAGCTCGCGCGTGAGCGCGTTGTACTGATCCATGTTGCGCACCGCGAGGATCAGCACGAAATCCCATTCCCCGGTCACGTAGTAGCACTGCTGGATCTGCGGGCAGCGCTCGAACGTGCGCTTCATCGCGTCGAGCTGGTCGATCTGCTCGCTTTCGACCTCGACGTTCACGACGATCGTCAGCGGATGGTCGACCTTGTCCGGCGCGACGACGGCCGTATAGCGCTCGATCACGCCGTCTTCCGCGAGGCGCCGCAGCCGCCGGTTCACGGCGGCGGTCGACAGGTTGACGCGTGCGCCGAGTTCGGCCTGCGGGGTCTGCGCGTCGCGCTGGACTTCCATCAACAGCTTGCGATCGAACGCATCGAGAGGGGACGTCATGATGGCGTGTCAAACCTCGAAAGAATGAGAAATTTTTGCGTCTACGCCGGCAATTTGGCGATTTTTTAGACCGGCATGCGCAATATTATTTTCCATTCGACGGCGAGCGCAACCCGCGCCTGCCCGATCCGACCCACTTGACGGACTGCCCGCGCCGTCCCCCACCGGAGCCTTGGTCATGCTGATCGCCAACCCGCGCGCGTCGCGCACGCCCTATCCCGACGCACTGCGCCGCGTGATGAACGTCGCATCGGCCGACGAAAGCGGCGCGTGGCTGTCGCACTGGCCGCTCGTCGGCCATGCGCGCACGCCGCTGCGTGCGCTGCCCGATCTGGCCGCACGGCTCGGTGTCGCGAGCGTCAGCGTGAAGGACGAATCGTGCCGCTCGCCGCTCGGCAGCTTCAAGGCGCTCGGCGCGCCGATCGCGCTGGTGCGGCTCGTGAAGCGGCTGCGGCGCAAGCAGGAACTCGATCCGCGGGAGCTCGTCACCGGCCGCCATGCGGCGGAGCTGGCCGACCTGACGGTGATCAGCGCGACCGACGGCAATCACGGCCGCGCGCTGGCCGCCGCCGCGCGCGCGATCGGCTGCGGGTGCGTGATCGTGCTGCACGCGAACGTCGACGCCGAGCGCGAACGCGCGATCTCGGCGTACGGCGCGCGGATCGTGCGCATCGCGGGGAACTACGACGAATCGGTCGTCTGCGCGGCGCAGCTCGCGCAGGCGAACGGCTGGTACGTCGTGTCGGATACGTCGTACGACGGCTACGAAACGATTCCGCGCGACGTGATGCAGGGCTACGGCGTGATCGCCGCCGAAGCGGCCGCGCAGGCGGCAGCGGACGACGGGCAACCGTTCACGCACGTATTCCTGCAGGGCGGCGTGGGCGGCCTCGCCGCGGGCGTCGCGAGCTACCTGTGGGAGCGCGGCGGCGTGCAGCGGCCGCACTTCGTCGTCGTCGAGCCGCGCCAGGCCGATTGTCTGTATCAGAGCGCGCTGGCCGGGCGCGCGACGAAGGCCACCGGCAGCGTCGATTCGGTGATGGCCGGCCTGGCGTGCGGCGAGGCGTCGCCGCTCGCGTGGGATTTCCTCGAGACGTGCATCGATCACTTCATGCTGATCGACGACGAAGACGCGGTGCAGGCGATGCGCGGCCTCGCGGCCGGCAGCGAACGCGACGTGCCGCTCGTCGCCGGCGAATCGGGTGCGGCCGGCGTGGCGGGGCTGGACGTGCTGATGCGCGACCCGGCGCTCGCGCGGCGGGTCGGGCTCGATGCGAATGCGCGCGTGCTGGCGATCAACACGGAAGGGGCGACCGCGCCGTCCGTGTACCGGAATTGCGTCGGCGAGACGTCCGACGCGGTGCTCGCGCGCCAGCGTGAGTGGCTGAGCCGCGCGGCGGTGGCGGCCTGAACGACATGACGACCGACGAGGCGAACGCGATGGACGAAACCGACGCAATCGAAGCAAGCCCGCTGCACGGGCAACTGAAGACCTGGCGCCGCCATCTGCACCGGTATCCGGAGACGGGTTTCGAAGAGGTGAGCACGTCGGACTACGTCGCGCGCATCCTGACCACGCTCGGGCTCGACGTGCATCGCGGCATCGGCGGCACCGGGCTCGTCGCGAATCTGACGGCCGGCACGGGCCGGCGCGCGATCGGCATTCGCGCGGACATGGACGCGCTGAACATCGCCGAGCACGCGCCGGGCCGCGAACACGTGTCGCGCACGCCGGGCAAGATGCATGCGTGCGGGCACGACGGCCACATGTCGATGGTGCTCGGCGCCGCGCAATTGCTGGCCGAGCGCAAGGATTTCGACGGCACCGTGCGCTTCATTTTCCAGCCGGCGGAAGAGCACGGCCGCGGCGCGAAGGCGATGATGGCCGACGGGCTGTTCGAGCGCTTTCCGGTCGACGCGATCTTCGGCGCGCACAACATGCCGGGCATGCGCGCGGGCACGTTCTCGACGCGTGCGGGCGGCATCATGGCGAGCGAAGACAATTTCGTGATCCGGATCGACGGGCGCGGCACGCACGCGGCGCGGCCGCACATGGGCATCGATCCGATCGTGATCGGCTCGCAGATCGTGCTCGCGCTGCAGACGATCGTGTCCCGCAATCTCGACCCGGGCCAACAGGCGGTGATCTCGTGCACGGAATTCATCACCGACGGGCTGCGCAACGTGCTGCCGTCGACCGTGACGATCAAGGGCGACACGCGCAGCTATTCGCGCGACGTGCAGACGTTGCTGGCCACGCGAATGCGCGAAATCGGCGAAGGGATCTGCCGCACGCATGGCGCGACCTGCACGTTCGAGTACACGCACGAGTTCGCGCCGACGGTGAATTCACCGGAATGGGTGGAGACGGCCGTGCAGGCCGCCGCGCAGGTCGCGGGCGCCGACGCGGTGAACGCCGACGTGCAGCCGATGATGATCTCGGAGGATTTCGGCGCGTTCCTGCAGGCGGTGCCGGGCAATTTCGTGTTCATCGGCAACGGCGAAGCGGCCGGGCGGGGCGGCGTGCCGCTGCACAACGCGACGTACGATTTCAACGACGAGATTTTGCCGATCGGCGCGCGGTATTTCGCGGAAGTGGCGCGGCGCGCGTTGCGGGCCGCGTAGCGGGCGGGAGGGCCCGGCACGCGCTTGCGCGAGTACCGGGCCTTGCATCAGCGCCTCACACCAGTTCGCCCAGACACGCATCGAACTGCGCGACGAGCCGGTCGACATCGTCGGCGGTCGTTTGCGGGCACACGAGCATCATGTTGTGGAACGGCGTGATCAGCACGCCGCGATTCAGCAGGTACAGGTGCACGATGTGCTCGAGTTCACTGTCGAGCTGCGCGCCGGCCAGCGTGCCGTTGCGCGGCGGGACGGGCGCGAACTGAAACTCGGTGCGCGCGCCGATGCGCGTCACGCACCACGGCAGCCCGTGTTTCGCGATCGCGTGTTCGAGGCCCGTCGCGAGCCGCGCGGCGAGTGCGAACATGTGCGCATACGCGGCGTCGGTCGCGACTTCGGCGAGCGTCGCGCGCATCGCATGCATCGCAAGCATGTTCGCGGTGAGCGTCGTGCCGATGCCCGAGTGGCCGGGCGGCGCGTTCAGCTTCGCCTGCTTCGCGCGTTCCGCGAATTCGGCGCTGAACCCGTACACCGCGCACGGCACGCCGCCCGCGATCGGCTTGCCGACCACCAGCATGTCCGGTTCGAGACCGTGCGCGACCGCGTAGCCGCCGGGGCCGCTGCTGATCGTGTGCGTCTCGTCGATCACGAGCAGCGTGCCGGTGCGGCGCGTCAGTTCGCGCGCGGCCTCCCAAAAGCCCGGGTCGGGCAGCACCATGCCGATGTTCGTCATCGCGGGCTCGGCGAGCACGCACGCGACATCCCCATCCTTCAGCGCCGCTTCGAGCGCGTCGAGATCGTTGAATTCGACGACGCGTGTGTTCGCGAGCAGGTCGTACGACTGCCCGAGCAGGCTGTCGCGCTGCACCGGTCGGCCGTCGACGAGATCGACGAATACGTCGTCGACCGTGCCGTGATAGCAGCCGTTGAACACGACGATCGTGTTGCGGCCGGTGGCCGCGCGCGCCCAGCGCAGCACGAAGCGGTTCGCGTCGCTCGCGCTCAATGCGAATTGCCAGACCGGCAACCGGAAGCGCCGCGCGAGTTCGCGCGACACCCAGGCGGCGTCCTCGCTCGGCAGCATCGTCGTGTAGCCGCGCGTGGCCTGCTCGACGAGCGCGCGGGCGACGGGTTCGGGCGCATGGCCGAACATCGCGCCCGTATCGCCGAGGCAGAAATCGACGTAGCGATGACCGTCGACGTCGGTGAACGTCGCGCCGCGGGCTTCCTTCACGTATAGCGAGAACGGGGTCGACCAGTCCTGCATCCAGTGCAACGGCACGCCGAACATCAAGTGCTCGGACGCTTCCGCGGACAGCGCACGGGACACCGGCATGGCTTCGGTGAACGTCTGGCGCTCGCGATCGAACAGCGCGCGGGCGCGGATGAGGTCGACTCCGTGGCGGGTAGGCAAAGGCAGCTCCTGGGCTGTGGGGATGGCGAAACGATAGCGCGGGCGGCGCGGGGCTGACCAGAGGCGGAATTACCGAAGCGGGCTGGCAGTGGACGCGCTGGGAACCCGTTTTCGATGGACAGATTGCGGGATTGAGTCGAAGTTTTTGCGCATAAACATACGACAACATATCTCTGAAAGCGCATTCGTCGATGTGAGTGTGTGCACACATACGCCACATGAAGTCGGAGAAAACAGGGTAAACGACAAATACATGCGTTGCTCCAATCGCGTCTAGACTTTGCAATGTAGTACGACGACGTATAAATAACGCTGCGCCGCTCGGCGCATCGATATCCCTACCCTGAAGGAGTGCCCATGGCCGCCCATCGCCGCCGTTCGTCTTCGTCCGCCCGATCGTCCGCATCGAAACGGGTATCGCGCCGCGCTTTCATCGGCTGGACCGGCGCGCTCGCCGGCGGCGCGATGCTCGGCGGTCCGTTCGCGGCCACCCGGGCGCTGGCGGCGGCCGCGACGCCCAATGCGTCGGCGGTCGATCTCGTGTGGGGCGAGCACGGCGCGGCGGCGCGCATCGCCGCATCGCTCGCGCACGTGTCGCGGCTCGCGCGGCGCGGGCGCGACCTCGACGTGACGCACTACGGCGCGCGCCGGTGCGCGACGGTCGCGCAGACGTCGCCGTACCCGACAGCGAAATCGCCCGTCAGCCCCGGTTCCGATATGACAGCCGCGCCCGGCGCGTTCGATTCGCGCCCGGCGTTTCTCGCGGCGATCGACGCATGCCGGCGTGAAGGCGGCGGCCGGGTCGTCGTGCCGTCCGGCACCTGGTACTGCGCGGGGCCGATCGTGCTGCAGAGCAACGTCACGTTCCACCTGAGCGCGAACTGCACGATCTACTTCAGCCCGAACCCGGCCGATTACGCGAAGGACGGCCCGGTCGATTGCGGCGCGAACGGCCGGCTGTACTACAGCCGCTGGCAGGCGAACGATTGCCTGAACTACGGCGCGCCCGTCTACGCGCGCAACGCGACGAACATCGCGCTGACCGGCGAAGGCCCGACGTCGGTGCTCAACGGGCAGGCGATGACGCCGTTCTCCGGCAGCGGCGCGAACAGCGTCTGCTGGTGGACCTACAAGGGCTCGTCGGGCGCGTACGGCGCGGGCGCGACGGTGCCGGCCCAGAACTACGCGAACCCGAACAACGTCGATCTGCGGATCGTCGCGCCCGCGATTTCCGACGCGCTCTATGCGCTGCTGACGTCGCCCGTCACGCCGTGGCAGCAGGATCAGAACTACCTGCCCGCGCTGTCCGAGGCCGGTGTGCCGGTGGAGAAGCGCATCTTCGGCCTTGGTCACTATCTGCGGCCATGCATGGTCGAATTCATCGGCTGCACGAACGTGCTGATGGCGAACTACCAGACCCAGAACACGCCGTTCTGGCAGCACCATCCGACCGCGAGCCGCAACGTCGTGATCCGCGGCGTGACGACCAACAGCATCGGCCCGAACAACGACGGCTTCGATCCGGACGCGTGCACCGACGTGCTGTGCGAGGACTGCACGTTCAACACCGGCGACGACTGCATCGCGATCAAGTCGGGCAAGGACCGCGACACCGAATACGGGCCCGCGAAACGGCACCTGATCCGCAACTGCACGATGAACAGCGGGCACGGCGGGATCACGCTCGGCAGCGAGATGGGCGGCGGCGTCGAGCAGATCTATGCGACGAACCTGTCGATGCTGAACGCGAACTGGCAGACCAACCCGCTGAACATCGCGATTCGCGTGAAGACCAACATGAACCGTGGCGGCTACGTGAAGGATTTCCACGTGAAGGGCGTCACGCTGCCGAACGGTGTGACGCTGAAGGGCGGCGGCTACGGCAGTGCGTTGCTCGCGGGCAGCCCGGTCAATGCGAGCGTGCCGCTCGGCGTCGTCACGCCGTCGGCAGGCAATCCATCGGCGGCGCAGGGCGGCATCGTCACGTTCGACTGCGACTATCAGCCGGCGAACGATGCGGTGCGCACGCGCGCGCCGGTCGTGCAGAACGTGACGATCGCCGACGTGAAAGCGAGCAACGTGACGCTGAACGGCGTGACCGCATCGTGCTTCCAGGCGATCGTCGCGCAGGGGCCGGTCGCGTTCGACTACAACGGCACGCCGCCCACGCCCGCGGTGCAGCCGATCTCCGGCGTGACGATCACCGATTGCGACTTCGGCACGCCGGTGGCGTCGGGCACGCCGACGGTCACGTCGCCGGGGCCGATCTATGCGTTCAACGTGAGCGCGATGACGCTGACGAACGTGACGATCGCCGGGCAGGTCGTCAACGCGACGATCACCGACAAGCGGTGAGATGACGTAACGCCACGGCGTTCGCGTGCAGCCGGTCGGTGCCTGCACGCGAACGCCGACGCGTCATGCCAGCGTCTTGATCATGTAGTGCTCGTCGTAGAAGCGGCCATCGACGAACAGCGAGCGCGGCTCCGTGCCGAACCGCACGAACCCCTGCGATGCATACAGCCGCTCGGCGGTGTGGTTGACCTCGTTCACGGACAGCATCAGTTGGCTGCATCCCCACGCGTTCGCCGCATGCCCGGTCGCGCTGTCGAGCAGCGCTTGCGCGATGCGTTGCCCGCGATACGCGGCGTCGACGTACACGCCCCAGATCGTCGCCTTGTGCGCGATCTTCGTGCGCGCATCGCGGCGCACGCCGGTGATGCCGACGAGCGTCTCGCCGTCGAACGCGCCGAACACGGCCTGTACCTGCGTCGGCGTGAGGCGCTTCGCGAATTCGTCGACCGGCACCTGGGATTCTTCGTCGAGCGTCGGCAGGAAGGATAGGGGCGCGGTGTCGACCGCACGCAGGCGGACGGTGCGGAAACAGGCGGCGTCGGCCGCGTCGAGCAGGCGGATCGTGATCGTCATCGGGGGCATTCCGGTCGAGGGGCGTGCATGCCGGCGCGCGCCGCTGCCGCGGGCGCGGGATGCATCGTCCTTATCCTAATGGGAATCCGGATGTCGCGGGGCAATGCCCGGTGCGGGCACGATCGTGAACGGAGAAGACGATGATGGCGGCGGGTCGTGCCGCCATCGACGAGGGGACGCCAGGCGCGTGTGCCGTTGCGTCGAACCGGCACCCGTCGTCGAATGCTCGACATGCGCGAGATCGGCTCACGCGCACGCCACTGGAATCAATAGCGCGACAGTTGGTTGCCGTTGATCTGCACGCGGTCGCCCGGACGCAGGTTGCCCGGCGACTGCACGTCGAACGAGCGCATCGAGCCGTCGCTGACCTGCACGTCGATCCGGTAGCTGCTGGGGCCTTGTGCGGCGCCCATCTGCTGGCCGATCTGGTTGCCCGCCACCGCGCCGCCGAGCGCGCCGATCACCGTCGCCGCATCGCGGCCATGACCGCGGCCGAACTGGTTGCCCACCAGGCCGCCGACCAGCGCACCGACGACGGTGCCGGCGACACCCGACGGGCCGACCGAGCCGTTGACCGGCTGGATGTTCGAGACGGTGCCGTATTGCGTGCCGTACGGGGTCGCGTATTGCTGTTGCTGATTGCCGTACTGGTCATACGGCTGCGAGCCGTATTGCGTCGGGTTGCCGTATTGATCGTACGGTTGCGGCGCCTGGTTCGGATACGCCGGTTGCTGCTGCACGTAGCCCGGTTGCGAATACGCGGGCTGCGCATAGCCGGGCGTCGCGTATTGCTGCTGCTGCGGATAACCCGGCTGCGCGCCGTAGTAGCCGGGCGCGACGCACGCGGTGAGCGGAAGCGCCGCCACGGCGACGAGCGAGGCGAACAGAACGGTCTTCGTGGAAGGCATGCGCATCATGTGTTTCCTGCATCGGCAACGTGTTCGCCGATGGATTCCCGACACGGGTGGCGAACTCGGCGTGAGTATAAGGAATGGCCGGATGCGCGTCCGGTGCGGCCGGGTAACAACGTGTAAAGTCTGTTGCCGCGTAAATCGCGGCTTGCGCGGGGCGATCGCGCAATGGCCGGGAAGGGCGGCGGCCGTTCGGCAGTGTCGACGGCGCGCATCGATAGCGGTCCGGCGGAGTGTCTTCCGAGGCAGTCGGCGCCTCGATGCAGGCGCCCGAAACCTCGGCTTCCGCGACGTCGCCCGACGGGCCAATGCAGGCAGGCCGTCTCCGACGAGATCGGACCCCGCCGTCGCATCTTGCTGGCGTGGCGTCTGCGCCGCACATCGCGAAATCGAATGCACGGCATCGCGACATTTAATTGGCCTCGGCCGGCGGCGTCCGATATCGTGGCCGGATTCCCTGCCAATGGTCGCCGCGCCGCGCCGGCCGCGGTTCCTTCCCCTGTCCGCGCCGGTGTCGCGCCGCGACCGCCCCACATTCCGAGCCATGACCGAACGACTCTTCATCAACGCCGTCGACGCCGGCGGCCAGCCCGTCAACCTCGTCGTCCGCGACGGCCGCTTCGCCGCGATTGGCGCCGATTGCGCAGCCGCGCCGGGCGCGCAGACGATCGACCTCGACGGCCGTGTCGTGCTGCCCGGTTTCGTCGACGGCCATATCCATCTCGACAAGAGCTTCGTCGGCGATCGCTGGGTGCCGCACGAACCGGTCGGCTCGCTGCGCGAGCGGCTCGCGGTCGAGAAGCGCCAGCTCGCGGCCGCGCCGTCGATCGTCGAGCGCGCGGACGCGCTGATCGCGCAGGCCGCCGCGTTCGGCACGATCGCGATGCGCAGCCACGTCGACGTCGATGCGACGACGGGCCTGTCGAACCTGCACGCCGTGATGGCCGCGCGCGAACGATGGCGCGGGATCGTCGACATCGAACTGGTCGCGTTTCCGCAGGCCGGCGTGATCACGTGCCCGGGCACCGCCGAGATACTCGATGCCGCCGTGCGCGAAGGCGCGGACGTGGTCGGCGGGATCGACCCGACGACGCTCGACGGCGACGCGGACGGCCAGCTCGACATCGTGTTCGGCATTGCCGAGAAGCGCGGCGCGAAAATCGACATCCACCTGCACGAGCCGGGGGCAACGGGCATTGCGCAACTGCTGCGGATCGCGGCGCGCACGCGCGCGGTCGGACTCGGCGGGCGCGTGAACGTGAGCCATGCGTACGCGCTCGGCCAGGTGAGCGATGACGACGTGCAGCGTACGGCCGCGGCTTTGGCCGAAGCCGGCGTATCGATCCTGACGAATGCGCCGGGCGACTGCGCGTTCCCGCCGGTGCGACGGCTGCGCGACGCGGGCGTGCACGTGTTCGCGGGCAACGACAACATCCGCGACGCGTGGTGGCCGTACGGCAACGGCGACATGTTGCAGCGCGCGATGATGATCGGCTACCGGTCGGGCTTCTACACCGACGAAGCGCTCGGCATCGCGCTCGACATGGCGACGCACGCCGGCGCGCGCGCAATCGGCAAGGATAACTACGGAATCGCGGTCGGATGCGACGCAAGCTTCGTCGCGGTGCGCGCGCCGAATGCGGCGGCGGCTGTCGCGGGCGTGCCGGCCGAGCGCTGGGTATTTCGCCGCGGCGAAAGCGATACGGACGCACCGTTCGCCCCGTCGCTGCGCTTTACGCGCTGAACCACATGACCGGCGGCACGGCACGCGCCGTGCCCGCCTTGCACCGACCGACCCGACCGGACCCGACATGACGAACCTGCTGATCCGCAATGTCCGCACGAACGCCGACGCTGCGCTCGATATCCTGATCGAAGGCGATCGCATCGCGCGCGTCGGCCCGTCGCTCGACGCGCCCGCCGGCTGCGCGATCGAGGACGGCGCGGGCGCGTTGGCGCTGCCCGGCCTCGTCGAAGGCCATACGCATCTCGACAAGACCCACTGGGGGATGCCGTGGTATCGCAACCAGGTCGGGCCGCGCCTCGTCGACCGCATCGAGAACGAACGCCACTATCGCGCGACGAGCGGCCATGACGCGGGCGCCGCCTCGCTCGCGCTGGCGCGTGCCTTCCTCGCGGCCGGCACGACGCGCATCCGGACGCACGTCGACGTCGATACCGAAGCCGGGCTGCGCCACCTGCACGGCGTGCTGGCCACGCGCGAGACGCTGCGCGGGCAGGTCGAGATCCAGATCGTCGCGTTTCCGCAATCGGGCGTGCTCAAGCGGCCGGGCACCGATGCGCTGCTGTCCGACGCGCTCGGCGCCGGCGCCGACCTGCTCGGCGGGCTCGATCCGTGCGCGATCGAAGGCGATCCGGTCGAGGCGGTGGACGTGCTGTTCGCGATCGCCGGGCGCCACGGCCGCGGGCTCGATATCCATCTGCACGAGCGCGGGTCGATGGGTGCGTACTCGCTCGACCTGATCCTGCAGCGCACGGCGGCGCTCGGCATGCAGGGAAAGGTCACGATCAGCCATGGTTTCTGCCTCGGCGATATCGCCGAACGCGAGCGCGATGCGCTGCTCGCGCGGATGGCCGAGCTCGGCGTCGCGATCGTCACGACCGCGACGGCCGCGGTGCCGGTGCCGCCGGTGGCCGCGTGCCGTGCGGCGGGCGTGACCGTGGTCGGCGGCAACGACGGCGTGCGCGATACGTGGACGCCGTACGGCTCGCCCGACATGCTCGAGCGCGCGATGCTGATCGCCATGCGCAACGATTTCCGCCGCGACGATGCACTCGAAGTCGCGCTCGACTGCGTGACGCACGGCGCGGCGCGCGGCTGCGGTTTCGCGGATTACGGCCTGCAGCCGGGTCACCGCGCGGACGTGGTGCTCGTCGATGCGCTGACGTTCGCCGAGGCCGTCGTCGCGCGGCCGGTGCGGCGTCTCGTCGTGTCGTCCGGGAAGGTCGTCGCGCGCGACGGCGCACTGGTCTGAACGCCGCGTCGCGCCGGTATGATCCGGTTTTCGGCCGGATTTCCGAGGAGACGACGATGCGACGCACGACCGCGGCACGGGCCGCACGATGGATGGCGGTGGCCCTGTTCGCCGTGACCGCCACGCATGCGGGGGCGGCCGGCCCGGCCGACGCGCGGCAGGAGGCCAACCGGCGCACGGTGCTGGCGTTCTACGAAAAAGGCTTGAACGAGAAGGATGCGGACGCTGCGCTCGCGTATGTCGGCGATCGCTACGTGCAGCACAACCCGAACGCGGCCGACGGGCGCGACGGCTTCCGCAAGTTCGTCGCGTTCCTGCGCGACACATATCCGCAATCGCACAGCGAGATCAAACGCTCGTTCGTCGACGGCGACTACGTGATCCTGCACGTGCACGCGGTGCGCGAACCCGGTACGCGCGGCAGCGCGATCATGGACATCTTCCGGCTCGAGCACGGCAAGATCGTCGAACACTGGGACGTCAACCAGCCGGTGCCCGAGCAGGCGGCGAACGGCAACACGATGTTCTGACGCATGCGCGGCACGCCGTGCCCCGTTCCCTGCTGCGGATGAAACCCGCTTCGCTTACCGCCCTTCGAGTTCCAGCATCGCCGCGAGCGTCTTCGTCAGTTCGCTGACCATCGGGTCGGCCGTCGGCCGGTGCAGGATCGCGATGTCCATGTGCTCGATCGGCGCGAAGCCCTGCTTCGCGGTCAGCACCACATGCTCGTCCGTCACCACGCGCGCGGGCAGCACGCTGATGCCGAGCCCGTCCGCGACGGCCGCCTGGATCCCGCTCAGGCTAGACGTCGTGAAGCTGATCCGCCAGCGGCGGCCGCGCTCCTCGATCGCCTTGATCATGTCGTCGCGGTAGAGCCCGCGCGGCGGGAACACGACGATCGGCACCGGGTCGAGATCGATCGACGGATGCTTCGCGCTGTCGATCCAGCGCAGCTTCTCGGGCCAGCGCACGACCGCCTCGCGGCTGTCGCGTCGCTGCTTGATCAGCACGAGGTCGAGTTCGCCGCGATCGTACGCGGCGCTGATGTCGCGGCTCAGCCCGCACGTCACTTCGAGCTTCACCTGCGGATGCTCGCGCTTGAACGCCGCGAGCGCGTGCGTCGTGCGACCCGCCGCGAAATCGTCGGGCACGCCGAGCCGGATCGTCAGCGCGACCGTCGCGCCCGACAGCGCCTCCAGCATCTCGTCGTTGAGCGCGAGCATGCGCCGCGCATAGCTGAGCACCGTCACGCCCGCGTCGGTCGGCCGCACGTCGCGCGCGCCGCGGTCGAGCAGGCGGTGGCCGGCGATTTCCTCGAGCCGGCGCACCTTCTGGCTGACGGTCGACTGCGTCGAATGCAGGCGCGCGGAAGCCGTCGTGAAACTGCCGCAGTCGGCGACCATCACCAGCGCGCGCAGCAGGTCGATGTCGAACAGGGGTCTATTCATTTCTGCACTTCTGTGGATTCGATCATTTCATTTCCAAATGCGTGCGGCGACTTTTAACATGGCCGGACGCCGCGGGCAATCGCGGTTTCGCCGGATTCGGCGCGGCGTCGCGCGGCGCCTTTGAAGCGCGTGACGCATCTTATCGGCCGCGCAGCGGCGAGCGCGGGCACGCCAGGGGCGCATTACCGTACGGTCGGTGGAAGATCGGGCGACACGTCGCCGTAGCTTCCGGTATAGACCTCTACATTTCACGAACATCCGGAAAAACACGCTCTGTGGCAAACGTGCGTCGCGCAGGGTAAACACCTGAAAACCCCGTAAAAAGGCCGTGGATCAGGCATCTGCCCGCCCTCCCGTCTCCCGCCTCTCTTCAATCCGCCGCACTCCGTCATACCCCCGCTTGCGCTCGAAAATCTAGCGGTCTAGACTGCACCGCAGTTTCATCGAAGTCCCGTCTTTCGCGTACCGCGCCGGGCATGCCGGCACGACGCTCCCCACCGGACGCCGGCGCTTCCCCGCCGCGTCGAGACCACAAGGACACGCCATGAACCGTACTGCCAAGTTCCTCGTTACCGCGCTGGCGTTCGCGCCGCTCGCATCGTTCGCGCAGGACACGTCGACGATCCGCTGGGGTATCGATCCGACGTATCCGCCGTTCGAGGCGAAGCAGCCCGACGGCTCGCTCGCCGGCTTCGACATCGACCTGCGCAATGCGATCTGCGAGCAACTGCGTGCGAAGTGCGTGTGGGTCGAGCAGGGCTTCGACGGGATGATTCCGGCGCTGCGCGCGCGCAAGTTCGACGTGATCATGTCCGCGATGACGGCCACCGACGAGCGGCTCAAGCAGATCGACTTCTCGAACAAGCTGTATGCGTCGCCGGGCGCGCTCGTCGCGCCGGTCGGCTCGAAGCTGCTGCCGACCGCGGCGTCGCTGGCCGGCAAGCGCGTCGGGATCGACCAGGGCACGACGCAGGAGGCGTACGCGAAGGCCGAATGGGCGACCAAGGGCGTGACGATCGTCTCGTACCAGAATCAGGACCAGGTGTATCAGGATCTCGTCAACGGTCGCCTCGACGCGACCTTCCAGGACAAGACGCAGGCCGGCTACTCGTTCCTGAAGACGCCGCGCGGCAAGGGCTACGCGTTCGCGGGCCCGGACGTGACCGATGTGCGGATCACCGGCTACGGCGTCGCGATGGGGTTGCGCAAGGGCGACGCCGACATGAAGAAGCGGCTGAACGACGCGATCGTCGCGATTCGCGCGAACGGCACGTACCAGAAGATCGCCGCGAAGTACTTCGACTTCGACATCTACGGCGCGAAGCAGCAACTGACTTCGGCGCCGTGATTCCGTGATTCCGTGACTCATTCGATCGACAGGCACACCATGACGAGTATCCACGAGCGCGTCGCGCAAGCCGTGACGCCCGAACTGATCGCCGCGTTCCGCGAGGAAGGTGCGGTCTGCATCAAGGGCATCTTTTCGCCCGACGAAGTGGCCGCGCTGCGGGCCGGCATCGACGCGAACCTCGCGCAGCCGAGCGAACGCGCGAAAGTCGCGAGTCGGCCCGACGATCCGGGCTGGTTCTTCGAGGATTTCTGCAACTGGCAGCACAACGACGCGTATCGCGACTTCATCGTGCGCTCGCCGGCGCCGTCGGTCGCCGCCGCGCTGATGGGCACGGACAACGTGCGGCTGCATCACGACCACCTGCTCGTGAAGGAGCCCGGCACGCGGCAGCGTACGCCGTGGCACCAGGACCAGCCGTACTACAACATCGAAGGCGACGACAACGTCAGCATGTGGATTCCGGTCGATCCGGTGCCGCTCGAATCGACGCTCGAATTCGTCGCCGGCTCGCATCGCGGGCCGTGGCTGATGCCGCGCACGTTCATGGACAAGGAGGCGAAGTGGTTTCCGGAAGGCAGCCTCGCCGATCTGCCCGACATCGAAGCCGACCGCACGGCCTTCCCGATCCGCCACTGGGCGCTCGAACCCGGCGACATGGTGTGCTTCCGGATGCTTACGCTGCACGCGTCGGGCGGCACACAGAACCGCCGGCGCGCGTTCTCGATCCGCTTCGTCGGCGACGATGTCCGTCACGCGCCGCGCCGCTGGAAAACGTCGCCCGATTTTCCCGGGCTCGCGGAACAGCTCGCCGACGGCGCGCCGCTCGATCACCCGCTGTTTCCGGTCGTATGGTCGCGCGACGCGGGGCAGGTTGGGGCGATCTGACCCGACGTAACGAATGAACACGGCGGCCGTTTCATGACGAAACGGCCGCCGTGCGTGTCGGGGGCGTGCGACGAACGATCAGGTCGGGTGGCGCCCCGCGCCCGGCTTGAAGCGCGAGCCGAGCCGGTAGCGGTTGCCCGGGTGCAGGAAGTGCACGAACGTGACGGGCAGCCCGTCCGTCCACGTGCGGCGCGTGAGCGTGAGGCACGGCTCGTCGGCGCGCATGTCGAGCAGCCGCGCCTGCTCGCCGGTCGGCAGCGACGCGTCGACGACGTGCTCGATTTCCAGTTCGTAGTGCGACACGTTGTTGTACAGGTACTCGGACGGCGGTTCGGTCTGGAAATCCTGATCGATGAAGCCGGGCGCGGCCGCCGGGTTCACGTAGCGATCCTCTAGCTGGATCGGGCGGCCGTTTTCCTCGTGCACGCACACCACGTGAAAGACCGGCGTGTTGACCGGCAGGCCGAACGCGGCCGCGACGTCGAACGACGCGGGCTCGCGCGACCGGCTGAGCACGCGGCAGCGGTACTCGTGCCCGCGCGCACGGATCTCGTCGCGAATATGCGCGATCATCAGCAGGTTCGACTGCGGCTTGACCTCCGCGACGAAGGTGCCGACGCCCGCGATGCGCTTCAGCACGCCTTCCTCGGTCAGCTCGCGCAGTGCGCGGTTGACCGTCATGCGCGCGACGCCGAACCGGGCGGCGAGATCGAGTTCGGACGGGATGCGGTCGCCGGGGCGCCAGTCGCCGGATTCGACGTTCTGGCGAACGAGCGTCTTGATCTGCTGGAACGGTGCGGTGGCCTTGGTGACCATCGGAAGATCCTTGCGCGAAGAAGTGACGAGGCTAGTCGTCGTGGCTGACGATGACCAGGATCTCCGCCTGCGCGGTGCCGAGGCTGCGCGTGCGGTGGGGGATGAGTGCGTTGAAATAGACTGAATCGCCGGCCCTGAGTTGCACCGTCTCGTTCGGAAATTCGATTTCCACGCGCCCCTTGTGCACGAACAGGAATTCCTCGCCTTCGTGCTCGCGGAACGTCGACGCGACGAATTCGTGCGGCGGATGCACGACGAACGGCAGCATCTTCTTCGGCGCGACGCCGGCCGCGATGCTTTCGAAACGGTGCGCGTGGCTGTCGGCCGCCCCGCCCATCGCCGTGCGCTCGCCGGCGCGCGTGATCGCGATCAGCTCGCGGTTGCGGCTTTCCGAGAACAGTTGCTCGACGTCGACGTTCAGCGCCTTCGACAGCTTCAGCGCGACCGCGATCGACGGCACGCTCAGGCCGCGCTCGACTTTCGACAGATAGCTCTTGGTGAGGCCGGTCTCGCCGGCCAGCACGTCGAGCGTCCAGCCTTTCTGTTTTCTGAGCAGCTTCAGGCGAATCGTCATGGGGCGCCGGGTGTCCTTCGAAAAACCGATTGTAACGCATGACACAAAGTGTCATTCGGTGTATCGTGTGTCACGTGCGACGGGCAAACGGCTGCGGACGGCGCGGCAGGCCCGGTTCATTCAGGAGGCGAACATGGCGGAAACGCTGAATTTGACGAAGGAAGCGCTGGTCGCGCTGGCGGAGCGGCGTCTTGAAAACGAAGTGGGCGACAGCGGCTGGTCCGCGCGGCAAAAGCTCGCGCTGACGTGCCGGATCCTGTTCGACGCCGGCCACGACTCGGGCCTGGCCGGGCAGATCACCTGCCGCGCGGATGCGGCCGGCACGTACTACACGCAGCGGCTCGGGCTCGGCTTCGACGAGATCTCGGCCGCGAACCTGCTGCGCGTCAACGAGGATCTCGACGTCGTCGATGGCGAAGGCATTCCGAACCCGGCCAACCGGTTCCATACGTGGATCTATTGCGAGCGCCCGGACGTGAACTGCATCATCCACACGCATCCGGCGCATGTCGCGGCGCTGTCGATGCTCGAGCAGCCGCTCGTCGTGTCGCACATGGACATCTGCCCGCTGTACGACGATTGCGCGTTCCTGAAGGACTGGCCGGGCGTGCCGGTCGGCAACGAGGAGGGCGAGATCATCTCGAAGGCGCTCGGCAGCAAGCGCGCGATCCTGCTGTCGCATCACGGCCAGCTCGTGGTCGGCAAGACGATCGAGGAGGCTTGCATTCTCGCGCTGTTGATCGAGCGCGCCGCGAAGCTGCAACTGCTCGCGATGTCGGCCGGCGAGATCAAGCCGGTGCCGCCGGCGCTCGCGCGAGAAGCGCACGACTGGATCTCGAAACCGAAGCGCGATGCAGTGACGTTCGACTACTACGCGCGCCGCGCGTTGCGCACGCATCGGGACTGCGTCGCATAAGTCGTGCCGTTCCGATGTTGTCGGACAATCATTGAGGAATACAAATCGTGTCCATCCTTCTGAAGGGCATCATTGCCTACCCCGTCACGCCGTTCTCCGTCGACGGCGGCGTCGACCTGAAAGCGCTCGATGCGCTGATCGAGCGCCTGATCGCCGGCGGCGTTCACGCGATCGCGCCGCTGGGCAGTACCGGCGAAAGCGCCTACCTGTCCGACGCCGAATGGGAGGCCGTCGCCACCGCATCGATTCGCGCGGTGCGCCGGCGCGTGCCGACCGTCGTCGGGATTTCCGATCTCACCACGGCGGGCGCGGTGCGCCGTGCCCGCTTCGCCGAGCAGGCCGGCGCCGATGCGGTGATGGTGCTGCCGGTGTCGTACTGGAAGCTCGGCCACGACGAGATCGTCGCGCACTATCGCGCGATCGGCGACGCCATTGGCATCCCGATCATGCTGTACAACAATCCGGCGACGAGCGGCGTCGACATGTCGCCGGACCTGATCGCGACGATCTGCCGCGCAGTCGACAACGTGACGATGGTCAAGGAGAGCACCGGCGACATCGGCCGGATGCACCGGCTCGCGCAATTGAGCGACGGGACGATCCCGTTCTACAACGGCAGCAATCCGATGGCGCTCGCCGCGCTGGCCGCGGGCGCGTCCGGATGGTGCACGGCCGCGCCGAACCTGAACGCCGCGTTGCCGCTCGCGTTGTTCGACGCGATGCGCACCGGCGACCTCGCACGCGCCAGATCGGTCTTTCACGCGCAGTTGCCGTTGCTGCAGTTCATCGTCAACGGCGGGTTGCCGGTGACCGTGAAGGCCGGGCTGAGACTGCGCGGCTTCGACGCCGGCGAACCGAGGCGGCCTCTGCTGCCGCTCGGCGATGCACGCACGCGCGAACTCGAGCAACTGCTCGCGGCGCTGCCGGACGGTGTGGCCGCATGAGCGACGACGCCCGGCCTGCGATCGCGGCTGCCATCAGCGCGGTGCGGATCGGCACGAGCCGGCCGCTCGCCGGCACGCCGCACGCAAGCGCGATCGACAAGCAGCCGGTGGATACACGCCTGTGGCTGGGCGCGCTCGGCTTTGCCGGCGACGCCCAGGCCGATGCGCGGCATCACGGCGGTCCCGACAAGGCCGTTCACCACTATGCACACGATCACTATGCATGGTGGGCCGCGCAGATCGGCGCGCGCGACGTGCTCGCCCAACCGGGCGCGTTCGGCGAGAACCTGTCGACACGCGGCATCACCGAACACGACGTGTGTCTCGGCGACGTGTTCACGCTGGGCGGTGCGGTGCTCCAGGTCTCGCAGTCGCGGCAGCCGTGCTGGAAGCTCAACGCGCGTTTCGATCATCCGCGGATGGCGGCGCTCGTGCAGCAAAGCGGCCGGACCGGCTGGTACTACCGCGTGCTGCAGGAAGGCTGGGTGGGGGCGGGCGACGTGCTCGCGCTGCATGAGCGCCGCCACCCGCAATGGCCGCTGTCGACGGTGCTCGACGTGCTGTATCGACGCACGCTCGACATGGCCGCGCTCGATGCGCTGTGCGACGTGCCGGTGCTGCCGCCCGCCTGGCGCAAGATGCTCGAAAAGCGCCGGACGGAGCGGCAGGTCGAAGACTTGACGAAGCGGCTCGAAGGATGACGGGCCGCGTCCGACGCTTACTTCGTCGGCAGGTTGCGCACGTCGGCCGTCGGCTCGGTGCCGAACGCGTCGCTCAGCGTATAGCCGATCAGTAGTCGGGCGGTTGCCTCGGGCGTGGCGAGTGCGCCGCTCGACTTCAACTGGTCGAACTTCTCGCGCATCGGGAAATTGTCTTCGTCGGTCGCGCGGATCGTGGCCTGCATGCCCGTATCGACGACGCCCGGCGCGACGCTGCAGATGCGCAGCGCGCCGTTCGCGTCGAGCGCGACGGCGCGCGCGTGGTGATCGAGCGCGGCCTTGGTCGCGCAGTAGATGCTCCAGCCCGCATACGCGTTGCGGGCAGCGCCGCTCGACAGGTGCACGATCCGGCATTCGGTCGCGGCCGAGGCGGCCTGTGCGAGCGCGGCCGACAGCATCAGCGGCGCGGCGACGTTCAGGCCGACCGCGCGGGCGACGATCGCCGGATCCTGCGCGGTGAGCGGGCCGATCGGATCGACGATACCCGCGTTGTTGAACAGCAGCACGAGGGACGCGCCGTCGACGAAGCGGCGCAGCGTGTCGCCGGCCAGCCAGGCGGCGACGGCCGTGGAGTCCGACAGGTCGAGTTCGACTTCGGCGAAGCGTTCGCCGGCCTGCGACCCGAGCGACGGATGACGGCTGCGCGACACGCCGAGCACGGCGATGCCTTCCTGCAGCAGGTGTTCGGCGAGCGCCGCGCCGACGCCGCGCGTGTGTCCGGTGACGATGGCGCGCACGGGTGCGGTAGAAGATGCAGTCATGGTGGTGAACCGATGAGGAGTGAACGGAGTTGACGAGCGGCGCGCACGCACGGCGGCAGCGCATTCAGGGCGGGTGATGCGTGGTATCGACGTGCGAAGAGGTCGCACGCGGCGCCGCGGATATCGGGACGAACGTATATCGTAGCGCTGGCATGTGCATCGCGCAAACGCCGGGGCGTGCGTGCGGGAGGAATTCGCAGCGCGTGCATGCATCGCCGCGTTGCGCCGCGTGCTGCCGGGCGCGCTGCTACGTCGGACGAAAGCCCGCTGCGACAAGTGCGCACTTCGGTGCGGCGAGCGGCGCCGGGCCATGCTTCGCGAGCTATCATATGGCTCCCCCGTTCGCGACGCCGGACGGGCCGCGACCGTTTCCCCTCATTTGCTGCACGCTGCGAAGCCATCATGAACACCACGCCGGATACGCCCACGCCCCGCACCCTTCGCGAACTCACGCCCCTCGAGGCCCGCATTCTCGGTGTGCTCGTCGAGAAACAGCACACGGTGCCGGATACCTACCCGCTGTCGCTGAACGCGCTGACCGCGGGCTGCAACCAGAAAACCGCGCGCGCGCCGGTGATGAACGTCAGCGAGGACGAAGTCACGACCGCGCTCGACGGGCTGAAGCACTTGAGTCTCGTGATGGAGGGCAGCAGCAGCCGCGTGCCGCGCTTCGAGCACAACATGAACCGCGTGCTCGGCATCCCGAGCCAGGCAATCGCGCTGCTGACGATCCTGTTGCTGCGCGGCCCGCAGACGGCCGCCGAGCTGCGCCTGAACAGCGCGCGCCTGCATGGTTTCGCGGATATCTCGTCGGTCGAGGCGTTTCTCGACGAACTCGCGGCGCGCGCACAGCCGCTCGTCGTCCGGCTGCCGCGTGCACCGGGCGCGCGCGAGAATCGCTGGATGCACCTGATGTGCGGCGAGGTGAACCTGGCCGACTTCGCGAGCGCGGATGCCGGCGGCGCGGATTCGGTGCCGCCTTCCGAATTCGAAGCGCTGAAGGCAGAACAGAAGCGCCTCGCGGATGAAGTGGCGCGGCTGAATGCGCTGGTTCAGCGGATGGCCAGCGAACTGGGGATCGACGTCGACGTGCCGGGCGACGCGGGCTGATCCACGGGGCGATGCGACGCGGTGCCGACGCGTGCACGCGCGCAGCGCAGCGGGCATCGGGCGCCGCGACGTCATCGCTACCAGCGGCACCCCGATTGCGGCGAAACGTCGACATCCACCGCCCTGCCGAACGCGGTTTTCTTGCCGGTGCGCGCATTGGTGTACGTCATCGAATAGACGTTGGCGCCCTGGGACATCATTTCGTATCTCCCGTTGATCTTGCCGTCGACCATTTCGACCCAGGTCGTCGTGAACTGATGCGGACGATCTTCGGCGAGCACTTCGTCCTCTTCGTGTTCGATCACCAGCGGGAGGGCCGTTTTCGATTTCGCATACCGGACCATGCCGCCCGTCCAATCGACCGCATCGTCGTAGTAGGTGCGCATCTCGAAGCGCACGGGTTTGTCGCCATCCGATCTGAAGCAGAACACGTCGGTGGAAACCTTGGCGAGCGCCGGCAACGAAATACAGAGCAGTACCACGGCAAGTGCTTTTTTCATGAGGGTGGTGTGCAAGAGATAAAGCGACATTTCAACCGACACTGATCCGCGTAGCCCCCGCATCGACGAGCCGGAACAGCAGATCCTCGACGGCCGTCTCGGGCGCGGAGCCGAGGTCGGCATTGACGCGCCACCCTTGTTCCGTGCGAACCGGTTCCGACAGGTAGTGGACGACGCCATGCAGCCCGTCTTCGGCCGGCGTATTCTCGTCGTCCACATCGAACCACGCGAGGAACCACGTCTTGAAAGCGTCGACCGCTGCGCTTTCGTCGAGACCGTCGGCCTCGATCGCGGCCCAGTCCCACACGAACGGGCGGATCGACACGGCCGCCGTTTCGAGGTCGAACGCGAACGATTCGAAATCCAGTTGCGAGGTCGAATCGACCATCGACGGCTGGCCCGCCGCGTCGCCTTCGGCCGGGATCGTGTCGGCCCGGCACGGCAGCGCGAGCGGCCCTTCGGCGGCCAGCGCGCCGTCGGCCTGCCGGTAGGCCGGTTCGACGGTCACCGCCGGTTGCGCTGCCGCTTGCGCGAGCAGGTCGATATAGGGTTGGCGGATGGCACGGAGCAGTTCGGATACGGTCATCGTGGCGTGTCGGTTGAGCAGGAAACGATCGGTCGCAGGCAGGCGGTGGGCCGCGCGGCCCGCCTCGCAAGACGGGCCGCTTCGGTAACGGACAGCCGTGATCGTACGGTACTTCATCCGGAGGCGGGCAGTCGGCCGAACGGCCGGGGCGGCCGCATCGCGTTGCGGCGGCTTTAGACGTTTACCTTCAAACAACGGAAAACGTGCATCGAACGCGTTCTCGTTGTGCTTCAATTCATCCGGTTTGTACTCCTACTAAATTACAGATTCAGAACAAGCCGGATCATTCATTCACAGGAGACAGTCGATGGCACGGAAACGCTTTTGAAGTGGCAATCGCGATGGTCTGAAACACCGCCGAACTTCCTTCGATGAAAGCAGGTTATCCAAGGGGCCCCCACCCATGTCCTCCAGACGTTCGATGATTGCCGCGGCTGCCGTGTCCGCCGCGCTGGGCATCGTTGCTCCGCCGGCCAGCGCCGGCGCGCCGGCCGTGTCCGATCCGTTCTATACGTACACCGGCGCCACGCCATTGGCATCGATTTCACCGGGCACGGTGCTGAAGACGCGCAATGTCACCTATCACGTGGCCGGCATTCCGACCGCGCTGACCGCGCAGCAACTGCTGTATCGCACCAACGACGCGCGGAACCAGCCCGTCGTCAACGTGACGTCCGTGATCCGGAGTCAGGTCAGCAACGGCCAGGCCATCTCGTACCAGTCGGCCTACGATTCGCTGAACCCGTACGACGAACCGTCGCAGGTGATCGCCGGCGACCGCAACGTGACCAAGGTCGTCAACGTCGGCACGTTGCTCTACAGCGCGGAATCGGTTCCGCTGTCGACACTGCTGCTGCTGGGCTACAACATCATCGTGCCCGATACGGAAGGCCAGACGGCAGACTTCGCCGCCGGCCCCGAATACGGGATGACGACGCTCGATTCGATCCGCGCGGCGCTCAATACGCCATCGACCGGCCTGAATCCGTCGAGCAAGATCGCGATGATCGGCTATTCCGGCGGTGCGATCGCGACGAACTGGGCCGCGCAACTCGCGCCGAGCTATGCGCCCGACGTCAACAGGCAACTCGTCGGCGCGGCGGAAGGCGGCGTGCTGGTCGACCCCGCACACAATCTGCGCTATGTGGACGGCAGTATCGTCTGGGGCGGCGTCGCCGCGGCCGCGCTCGCCGGGCTGTCGCGCGGCTACGGCTTCGACCTGACACCCTATCTCAGCGACACCGGCGTTGCCGTGTTCAAGGACATCCAGAGCCAGTCGCTCGCGTACATCCTGCCGAAGTACACGGGCCTGCACTGGGCGACGCTGTTCAAGCCGCAATACGCGAACGACATCAACGGCATTCCGGTGTATGTGACGTACGCGAACAAGGTGAATGCGGGGCTGGCCGCGTCGCCGACGATCCCGATGTTCATCGGCCAGGGCACGGCGGGCGCGCTCGACGGCACGTTCGGCAGCCAGGTGGGCGACGGCGTGATGCTGGCGTACGACGTGCGCGCGCTGGCGCAGAAGTTCTGCGCCAGCGGCACGCCGGTCACGTACACCGAGTATCCGCTCGAACATGTGGGCGCGATCGCGCCTTGGGTGGCCGGCATGCTGCCGTGGCTCTACGACCGCTTCAACGGGAAAGCCGCGCCGAGCAATTGCTGGCTGACGGCGCTGCTGCCGAGCAATTCGCTGGCGCCCGAGACGCCGCACTAGACGCGCCGGGCGGCGCAATGGAGGGCAGGGCGATCCGCCGCGGATCGCCCTTTTTTCATCCCGCGTTTCTCCGTCTGTCGGATTTACCTGACCGCAGTCGCCCCGCATCCCCGCCGTACCCGGCTACCACCTCTCCCCGGTGCCATAATCGAGCCTGGCCATCATTCCAGATAGACGTCCCCCGGAGAATCACCATGCAGAACCTCGACAATCCTTCCCACGATCGCGAGGTAGGCAGCGCCGACGCGACGCAGGACACCGCGCGCATCGACGACGTCCGCATCGGCGCCGTGCGTCCGCTGATTTCGCCGGCGTTGCTGCTCGACGAACTGCCGGTGCCGGCCGGCACGCAGACGCTCGTCGAGGATACGCGCCGCGCGATCGGCGATATCCTGCACGGCCGCGACGACCGGCTGCTGCTCGTCGTCGGCCCGTGCTCGATCCACGATCACGACCAGGCGCTCGATTACGCGCGCCGCCTGAAAGTTGCGGCCGATGCGCTGAAGGACGACCTGCTGATCACGATGCGCGTCTACTTCGAGAAGCCGCGCACGACGGTCGGCTGGAAGGGCTACATCAACGATCCGCGCCTCGACGGCAGCTTCCGCATCAACGAAGGGCTGCGCGCCGCGCGGCAACTGCTGCTCGACATCAACGCGCTCGGTCTGCCGGCGTCGACCGAATTCCTCGACCTGCTGAGCCCGCAGTACATCGCCGATCTGATCGCGTGGGGCGCGATCGGCGCGCGCACGACCGAGAGCCAGAGCCATCGCCAGCTCGCGTCGGGCCTGAGCTGCCCGATCGGCTTCAAGAACGGCACCGACGGCGGCGTGCAGGTCGCGTCGGACGCGATCGTCGCCGCGGCCGCGAGCCATGCCTTCATGGGGATGACGAAGATGGGGATGGCCGCGATCTTCGAGACGCGCGGCAACGACGATGCGCACGTGATCCTGCGCGGCGGCAAGAACGGGCCGAACTACGATGCGGAGCACGTCGAAGCGAGCTGCGCGGTGCTGCGCAAGGCCGGCTTGCGCGAGCAGGTGATGGTCGACTGCTCGCATGCGAACTCGAACAAGTCGCACGAGCGGCAGATCGAAGTGGCGCAGGATCTCGCACGGCAACTGTCGCAGGGCGAGCACCGGATCGTCGGCGTGATGGTGGAGAGCCATCTCGAGGCCGGGCGCCAGGATCTGAAGCCGGGCGTGCCGTTGCAGTACGGCGTGTCGATTACCGATGCGTGTCTGAGCTGGACGCAGACGGAGCCCGTGCTCGACGTGCTGGCGGAAGCGGTGCGGCATCGCAGGGTGTATTCGCGGAATGCATGACGCGGCGGGGCGGCACGCAGCTCGCCGCATCGTTCGATGTACCGAGAAGATCGGGTGCTCGTCCGTGAGGTTGTCCTGATCGATGGTCGGCGGCGCCATTTTTTTCGCGCCGCGCGCCCCAACCGTCTGCACGATCATTGATCCCGATCGGGTCGCCCCGGTTGCCACGTCGCACGCTCAACGCACGATCCGGCGAATGCCGCTACCATGAACACGTGTTGCTCGCCGCGGCCCGGCCACGCCGGTCCGCCACGCATACACGCCGTGGCGGCGCGGCCGTCCGCCACGCGACCGACGAAGCGCGGGGCGGCCATCCGTGGGGCGGCCATCCGCGGGGCGGCCATCCGCGGGGCGGCCATCCGCGGGGCGCTCACCGATCAGCCGTTGCGCCTGCGTCGCTTCGCTCCCGAAATCAACAACAACCGAACCGGAGTGCATTCCACATGAAGTTCTACAAGACCCTTCTCGCAGCAACCGTTCTCGCCTCGAGCGTCAGCGCGCACGCGCAGATCGCGGGCGCGCAGCCGATCAGCGTGACCGTCGAGCAATCGCAGGCGCTGCTCGAAGGCTGGAGCGTGAAGAAGAGCGTGCTCGGCAAGACCGTGTACAACGACGAGAACCAGAAAGTCGGCAAGGTGCGCGACCTGATCGTCGCGCCGGACGGCTCGGTGTCGGCCGCGATCGTGTCGGCCGGCGGCTTCCTCGGCGTGGCCGCGCACGACGTCGCGGTGCCGATCGCATCGCTCGACGTGCGCAACGGCAACATCTATTTGCCCGGTGCGACCAAGGATGCGCTGAAGGCCACGCCGGCGTTCCAGTACGCGAAGGTGCCGTCGCCGCCGAAGCCGAAGAAGCTCGACGAAAAGCACTGATCCGTCGTATCGATGCGGCGCCCGTTGCGCGATGCGGCGGGCGCCGCATTGTCATTTTCGCTCAACGCTTCGATGTGTCGTCCGCCGGCGCGAGCGCGACGATGTGGCGAATCCCTTCATGCGCCATCTTCGTATACGGACAGAAACGCTCCGTATTGCGAACGAGCTCTTCCGCCACCGCGCGTTCGACGCCCGGCAGCCGTACGCGAATGTTCGCGTTCAGCATGAACAGCCCGTCCACCGGATCGCGACAGAAGTCGATCGATGCGGCTACCGACGCGCCGGCGACCGACACGCCCGCCCGTGCAGCCAGCAGGCTCAGCGCGCCGTGAAAGCACGCCGCATAGCTGGCGGCGAACAACTGCTCCGGGTTCGGGCCGTCGCCGGGCCCGCCCAGCGCGGCGGGCAGGCGGAGCTCGACATCCAGGCACCCGTCGTCGGAACGCGCGACGCCCGATGCGCGGCCGTGCTCCGCCGCCCCGCCCGTGACGGTCACGGTCGTCGAGTACAGCGTCTGCGGTTCCCGGCCGCGATACCGGTCGAGCAGCGACAGCGGCGGCGGGTGCAGCGGCGTCATGGCGTGCGTGATCCGGCTGCGGCGTTCAGCGCACGAGCGCGTTCTGCCGGAACCACGCGTCGAAGGTCGTCGCGCCGAGCCGTGCACCGGGCGCCGGCACGAGCGTGTCGTCCTGCAGCACCGCGCCGAAGTAGTCGGCGCCCGCATCGGGCGTCACCGTACGCGCGTCGTGCGTGGCCGACAGGAACCGCTCGACCAGATCCGCGATCCGCACGCGCTCGGGGCCGCCGATTTCGGCGATGCCGTTGCGCGGCGCGTCGAGCGCGAAGTCGGTCACGGCGGCCGCGACGTCGTCCGATGCGATCGGCTGGAAGTGCGCGGTGCTCAACCGGATCGTATCGCCTTGCGCGCCGGCCTGCGCGATCGCCCCGACGAATTCGAAGAACTGCGTCGAGCGCACGATCGTGTACGGCACGCCTGCTTCGCGGATCAGGTTTTCCTGAATGATCTTGCCGCGGAAATACGCGCTCTGCTGCAGCCGGTCGGTGCCGACCACCGACAGCGCGACGTGATGGCGCACGCCGGCCGCGCGCTCCGCGGCGAACAGGTTGCGCCCCGACGCCTCGAAGAATGCCTTCACGGCCGCTTCCTCGAACGACGGGGAATTCGCGAGATCGACGACGACGTCCGCGCCGGCGAGCGCGTCGTCCAGTCCCTTGCCCGTGATCGTATCGACGCCGGTCGACGGCGCGGCCGCCACCGCGTCGTGGCCGCGTGCGATCAGGTTCCTGACGACCTTGCTGCCGATCAGGCCGGTACCACCAATCACGACGATCTTCACGATTGCTCTCCTTGAACGGGCGCGCGACATGCGCGCCGCTTTAACTGAACCTGCCGAAACCGGCGCTCATCGCGCTCGCGCGATCGGGCCCGTACCTTGCCGAACGGCGCCGTATTCGCGTGTCTATCGAACAGCCCGCATCGTAGGCGTGCGTCGCGTGATCCGGTAGAGGCCTGCAAGCCCTCACCATGTTGCCGCGAATGCATCAATCGACCGTCTCCAGCGGCGCCATCGTCGTCATCGTGGTCAGGCACTGCAGGTCGCGCGCACGCGTCTGTTCGATCATGTAGTCGATGAACACGCGGATGCGCGTGGGCAGGTGCTTGCGGCTCAGGTAGCAGAGATAGTGGCCGCCGTCGTCCGGCGCGTGCTGGCCGAGACAGCTCACCAGCCGACCGTCGGCGAGCAGGTCGCACACCTGGTACGCGGGCAGTTGCGCGATGCCGAGCCCGTCGAGCGCCGCGCGCACGACGAGATCGATGTCGTTGAACGTGTGATGCGCGGCGAGCTGGCGCTGCTGCGTCAGTCCGTCGATCCTGAATTCCCATTCCGTCACGCGGCCCGACGCGGTGCACAGGTTGATGCAGCGATGCCGGGCGAGGTCGTCGACGTGGCGCGGCAAGCCGTACCGGTGCGCGTACGACGGCGACGCACAGACGATCATCTGCATCGGAATCAGCCGGCGCGCGACGATCGCGCTGTCCTCCATGCGGCCGTCGCGAAACGCGACGTCGATGCGATCGGCGGAGAAGTCGGCCGGCCGGTCGTTCAACAGCAGGTCGAGCGTGATGTCCGGATATTGCGCATGGAAATCGCGCAGCAGCGGCGCGATGACCTTGCGGCCGAAGCCCGGCGTCGAGCCGATGCGCAGGTGCCCGCTCGGCGGCCCGCTGCGCAGCTCGCGCATGTCGTCGAGCGCCTGCGCCAGATGCTCGATGCCGGGCCGGCAGTTTTCGTAGAAGAGCTCGCCCTCGCGCGTCAGCGACATGCTGCGGGTCGTGCGCTGGAACAGGCGTGCGTCGAGCCGGTCCTCGAGCCGTTGCACGTGGCGGCTGACGGACGAGCGTCCGACGCCGAGGCGATCGGCGGCGCGCGCGAAGCTGCCCTCGGTGACGACGGCCAGAAAGGTGACCACGCCGGCATAGCAGGTCGAAAAACTGCGCGCGAACGGATCGTCGGCATCGGGGCGGCGAATGGAGGTGTCGGGCATGGGGGCGCTGGAATCGTAGTGTCCGTATGCGACTAGACGTTTCAGCGCTGCCGCCTGTGACACCGCCCGCCGCATTTTTTCAAAAAAGGCGTGGGCGGCGTGCGGGCCGGCTATTTTTCCGGCACGAGCACGGGCGCGCCCTTGTCCTTCAACAGCAGCACGATGAACTTCGCGGGCCGGGTCCGGCTCGCGTTGCGTCCAACCGTGTGCAGGTCGTTCGGGCCCTCGTAGAAGGTCTCGCCCGGCTTCAGCGTGACGGGCTCGCCGCCCTTCACCTGCATCACGATCGAACCCTCGACCACGTAGACGAACGCTTCGGCGTGGTGGCGGTGGACGGGGTCGACCGCGCCGGGCGGATACTCGACCGAGATCATCAGCGCTTCCTTGCCCGGGTATGCGTCGAGCGGCTTCGTCATCAGCGGCGTGACGACGGCCGAGGGCGCCGCGCGAACGGCGCCGATCGCGGCGCCCGCGACGACGAGCGCGGACGCGATCACGTGTTTCATGCGAATCATGGTGGTGGCTTCCGGTGGGCCGCCGGCCGACGGCCGGCAGCGAAGGGAGGGCGGTGGGCGGTCGTCAGGCGAGGTTCGCCTTGTCGAGGCCGAACGCCTTGTCGGACGACCCCGGCACGGTCCGGAACGCGACGTTCGCGCGGTTCCAGCCGTTGATCGCCATCACTTCGAACGTCAGGTCCGACAATTCCTTTTCGGAGAACTGGCCGCGCACGCGGTCGTAGAGATCGTCCGGCACGCCGTGCGCGGCCAGTGTCGTCAGCGCTTCGGTCCATGCGAGCGCGGCCCGCTCGCGCGGCGAGAAGAGCGTCGATTCGCGCCACGCCGCCAGATGGTGCAGGCGCAGCTCGCGCTCGCCGTGGATGCGCGCTTCCTTCACGTGCATGTCGACGCAGAACGCGCAGCCGTTGATCTGGGACGCCCGGAGCGACACGAGATCCCGGATCGATTCCTCGATCGCGCTGCTGCGCAGCTGGTTGCTGAGTTCGAGGAATTTCCGGAACAGCTCGGGCGACTGTTGAATGTAGTTGATACGCTGCGTCATGATTTCTCCTGGCGACGAAGAGGCTGGCCCGCGCTGCGCGGGTGTCGTGGGCGGCAGGGCGCCGCGCGAAATCATCTTAGGAGTGTGCGCCGGTGCGCGGTAGCCACGCACAGGGACGCATCGTGTTGCGCGCGCTGCACCAATCCGCGCCCGACCGCGGCCGCGGCCGGCGCCGGCGTGCGATGCGCGCGTCAGCCGGCCGCGCAGGCGGTCGCGATCCGGGCGAGCTTGTCGGGGTTGCGCTGCACGAGAATCCGGCCGATGCACGTACCGTCGGTCTCGAACGACATCGCCGCTTCGAGTTGTCCGCCGATGAAGCGCAGCATCGCCCACTGGCCGTTCAGCACGACCGGCCGCATCTCGACACCGCTGCCGCACCGCAACCACGTCGCATAGAACAGTTGAGCGATCCGCCGGCCGCCGACCATCGGTTTCGGGAAGCTCTGGACGTGACCGCCGCCGTCGCCGATCAGTATTGCGTCTTCGGCGAGCAGCGCCTGGATCGACGGGAAGTCGCCTTGCGCCAGCGCCTGCGTGAACGTCTTCAGCAGCCGGCGATGCGTTTCGTGCGGCACCGCGTGCCGCGGCAGGGTATCGTCGCGCAGCCGCGCCCGGGCCCGGCTGACGAGCTGCCGGCACGCGGCTTCGGTCTTGCCGATCGCGTCGGCGATCCGGTCGTAGTCGAACTCGAAGACTTCATGCAGCAGGAACGCCGCGCGCGCTTCCGGCGTCAGCCGTTCGAGCAACAGCAGGTACGCAACCGACACGTCGTTCGCGCGCTCCGTCATTTCCTCGGGCGTCGCGGGCGATTCGCCGAGCTCCGGTTCGGGCAGCCAGATACCCGCATAGTGCTCGCGCCGGAGCTTCGCCGCGCGCAGGCGATCGATCGACGTCCGCGTCGTGACCGCGACGAGCCACGCCTCGGCGTTCTCGATGCTGTCGCGCGCCGCGTCGTGCCAGCGCAGCCACACGTCCTGCACGATGTCCTCGGCATCCGCGACGGAGCCGAGCATCCGGTACGCGATCTTCTGCAGGCGCGGGCGCAGCGCGTGGAAAATTTGTGCGTCGTTGGTCATCGCAGCCATACTCCGCTGAACCCGAACGTCACGGGCCCGCTCAGGAACGCGCTGCCGGCGCCGTCCCATCGAACGATGACGTCGCCGCCATCGCACGTCACCCGCACGGTGTCGTCGAGCAGCCCGCGCCCGATGCCGTTGACCACCGCGCCGCACGAACACGAGCCGGAGCCGAGCGGCACGCCGCCGCCGCGTTCCCAGATACGTAGACGAATGTGCGTGCGGCTGACGACCTGCACGAAATGGACGTTGGTCTTCAGCGGAAACAGCGGATGCGCTTCGATCGCCGGGCCGAGCGCTTCGATGTCGAGCGCGGCGACATCGTCGACGAAGAACGTGCAGTGCGGATTGCCCATGCTGCATGCGGCCGGCGCACCGGGCAGCGGCAGCGCGAGCGTGTCGACGGCTTCCGCGACCGGCACGTCCTGCCAGTCGAGCCCCGGCGCGCCCATCTCGACGGTGATCAGCCCGTCCGCCTGCTGCGCACAGTGCAGCCGCCCGCGATTCGTGCGCAGCACGACCGACGCCGCACCGGTTTCCCGCATCAGCTTCCATGCGACGCCGCGCGTCGCGCTGCCGCAGGTATCGAGCGCCGAGCCGTCGGGATTCCAGAACGCGACGCGCGCGGCTGCCTCGTCACAGTCCGACACAACCGCGAGCTGGTTGAAGCCGATGCCGCGATGCCGATCGCCCATGCGCCGCACGAGATCGCGATCGATGCGCAACGCTGGATCGCTTTCCCGACCGCGCAGGTCGACGATGACGAAGTCATCGCCATTCGCGTTCATCTTTTGAAATCCGATCGGCATGGCGGTTCCGGAATGGAGGCAGGCGAATACTGTACGTGGCTCGCCGATCGCGAGCAATCGCGGCCTGATGGCGTGCAGGCGACAGGCATCTACGTAATTCTACGTAGCTCATCGTACGTAGTTGTGCGCTTGTAAGCCTCCCCCGTCGCGCGGAATACTACGGCCCACCGCCGCGGCTTCCACGAGACGCGGTTCGACGCATCGACGTCACGCGGGTTCGGCCCTTCGCCGCATCCACTCAAAAACACATTGGAGACCAGGAGACGCCATGAATCGGGCTTCCAGTACCCTGCTCTGGATCGCGGTCGCGCTGCTCGGCGCGTTCGCATTCGGCACGATCGCACTCGCGCACGGCGAGCGCGTCAGTGCCCTCTGGATCGTGATCGCCGCAGTCTGCGTGTATCTGATCGCGTATCGCTTCTACAGCCGTTTCATCGCCAGCAAGGTCATGCAGCTCGACGGGCTGCGGATGACGCCGGCGGTCAAGTACAACGACGGCCTCGACTACGTGCCGACCAACAAGTACGTGCTGTTCGGCCATCACTTCGCCGCGATCGCCGGCGCCGGGCCGCTCGTCGGCCCCGTGCTCGCCGCGCAGATGGGCTACACGCCCGGCATGCTGTGGATCCTGGCCGGCGTCGTGTTCGCCGGCGCGGTGCAGGACTTCATCGTGCTGTTCATCTCGACGCGCCGCGACGGCCGTTCGCTCGGCGACCTCGTCAAGATGGAGCTCGGCACGGTGCCCGGCGTGATCGCACTGTTCGGCGCGTTCCTGATCATGGTGATCATCCTCGCGGTGCTCGCGCTGATCGTCGTGAAGGCGCTGACCAATTCGCCGTGGGGCACGTTCACCGTCGCCGCGACGATTCCGATCGCGCTGTTCATGGGCATCTATACGCGCTACATCCGCCCGGGCCGCATCGGCGAAGTATCGATCATCGGCTTCGTGCTGCTGATGGCGTCGATCGCGTTCGGCCAGACCGTGCACGACTCGCCGGCGCTCGCCGCATGGTTCACGTTCAACGGCACGCAGCTCACGTGGATCCTGATCGGCTACGGCTTCGTCGCGTCGGTGCTGCCGGTGTGGCTGCTGCTCGCGCCGCGCGACTATCTGTCGACGTTCCTGAAGATCGGCACGATCCTCGGCCTCGCGATCGGCATCCTGGTCGTCGCGCCGGAACTGAAGATGCCCGCGCTGACGAAGTTCGTTGACGGCACGGGTCCGGTGTGGTCGGGCAACCTGTTCCCGTTCCTGTTCATCACGATCGCGTGCGGCGCGGTGTCGGGCTTCCACGCGCTGATCTCGTCGGGCACGACGCCGAAACTGATCGACAACGAAACCAACGCGCGCTTCATCGGTTATGGGGCGATGCTGATGGAATCGTTCGTCGCGATCATGGCGCTGGTCGCCGCGTGCGTGATCGAGCCGGGCATCTACTTCGCGATGAACGCACCGGCCGCCGTGCTCGGCTCGACGCCGGAAGCCGTCGCGAACACCGTCACGCAATGGGGCTTCGTGCTGACGCCCGACATGCTCACGCAGACCGCGAAGGCCGTCGGCGAAACGACGATCATCGCGCGCGCGGGCGGCGCGCCGACGCTGGCCGTCGGCATGGCGCACATCCTGCATCAGGTGATCGGCGGCGAAGCGATGATGGCGTTCTGGTATCACTTCGCGATCCTGTTCGAGGCGCTGTTCATCCTGACGGCCGTCGATGCAGGCACGCGCGCGGGCCGCTTCATGCTGCAGGATCTGCTCGGCACGTTCCACCCGGCGCTCAAGCGCACCGAGTCGCTGCCCGCGAACCTCGTCGCCACCGCGCTGTGCGTGGCCGCGTGGGGCTACTTCCTGTACCAGGGCGTGGTCGATCCGCTCGGTGGCATCAACACGCTGTGGCCGCTGTTCGGCATCTCGAACCAGATGCTCGCCGCGATCGCGCTGGTGCTCGGCACCGTCGTGCTGTTCAAGATGAAGCGCGAGCGCTATGCGTGGGTGACGATCGTGCCGACCGTGTGGCTGCTGATCTGCACGCTGACGGCCGGCTGGCAGAAGATTTTCGACGCGAACCCGAAGGTCAGCTTCCTCGCGCATGCCGCGAAGCTGCAGGCCGCGGTGGACGAAGGCAAGGTGCTCGCGCCGGCGAAGTCGATCGCGCAGATGAAGCGCATCATCTTCAACGACTACATCGATGCGGCGCTGGCCGGGCTGTTTATCTTCGTCGTCGTGGCGATCGCGGTGTACGGCGTGATCGCCGTGCTGCGCGCGCGCCGCGAGTCGAAGCCGACCGTGCGCGAGACGCCGTACGAAGCGATGCCGGCCGCGCAGGCGCTCGGCAGCGGACGTTAAGGGGAGGCCGCGATGTTCACCGATCTTGGCAGCGACCTGCGCAGCGCGGGGCGTTACCTCGGGCAGGCGTTGCGGCTGATGGTCGGCCTGCCCGACTACGATACCTACGTCGCGCACATGCGCGAAACCCATCCGGACCGCGAGCCGATGACGTACGAGGAATTCTTCCGCGAGCGTCAGAATGCGCGGTACGGGTCGGGAGCAGGGAAGTGTTGCTGAACCGGGCCGTCGCAATGAACTGACGAATCGGTTCGGTATCGAAACGGAAAGCGCCGCGATGGCCATCGCGGCGCTTTTTCTTTGGCGGGCCGGCCGCGCGCATCGCGCGGCGCCCGCGCGCCGTTTGCCCAGGCGCGGCACGGCCGCATCCGGCCGCCGGTATCATGAGGGCTATTTCTTTTCCCGATGGACCGCAGGAGAACACGTCGTGCATGTCGGTGAGCGTTTCAACAGCATTTCCCATCTCGTCGGCGCGGTGCTGTCGGTGGCAGGTCTCGTCGCGCTCGTGACGATGGGCGCGCTCGAAGGCGATCCGTACAAGGTGGTGAGCTTCAGCGTGTACGGCGCGATGCTGATCCTGCTCTACGCGATCTCGACGGCGTATCACAGCGTGCGCAACCCGCGCCTGAAGGCGATCCTGCAAAAATGCGACCATTCGGCGATCTACCTGCTGATCGCCGGCAGCTACACGCCGTTCACGCTGGTCACGCTGCGCGGCCCGTGGGGCTGGTCGCTGTTCGGCGTGAGCTGGGGGCTCGCCGTGTTCGGCATCGTGCAGGAGCTCACGCTCGGGCGCCGTACGCGCCTGCTGTCGATGATCCTGTACGTGCTGATGGGCTGGCTCGCGCTCGTCGCCGTGCGGCCGCTGATCCATGCGCTGCCCCCGACCGGCACCGCATGGCTCGTGGCCGGCGGCGTGATCTACAGCGCGGGGATCTACTTCTTCATCAACGACGAACGCATTCGCCACGGGCACGGCATCTGGCATCTGTTCGTGCTGGCCGGCAGCCTGTGCCAGTTCGTCAGTGTGGCGATGTATGTCGCGTGAAGGGAATGCGGCGTTGACCCTCTGACGACGCGCCATGCGCGCGTCTGCCGACGCATTCGCTACCGGCGCGTGGCGGCCTGCAGGTGCGCGTCCGGGTCGCCGGTTGCCGATGTCGCCCGAGCCGTGATCCACCACGTCGCCGCGGCGAGCGCGGACACGCCGGTCGCCATGCCCAGCGCCGCCCGCATGGCGGCCGGAAACGGCTGCAGCGTCGCGATGCACGCACCGAAGATCGCCACCCCGAGCGCCGACCCGCTCTGCCGCGCTGCGTTCAGCGCGGCCGCCGCCACGCCGGCGCGGCGCCGGTCGACCGTCCCGAGCGCCGGCGACGTCGCGGCCGGCGAGATGAACCCCGATGCGAAGCCGATCGCGAGCATCGGCGCGACGGCGAGCCACGCGGGTGTCGTCGCACCCATGCTCGTCATGCCGAGCGCGCCGGCCGCATAGAGCCCGAACGCCGCACACATCGTTCCGCGCGCGCCGAAGCGCGCCACGACCCGCCCCGAGCACAGCCCGCCGAGCGCGACCATCGCGGTCATCGGCAGGAACGCGAGCCCCGTGTCGAGCGGGCTGGCGCCGCGAATCTGCCGATAGAACAGGCTGAGCACGAACAGCAATCCGTAGAACACGAATGCCGATGCCATCGACACGAACGTCGATCCCGCGAACAGCCGATTGCGGAAGAATGCGAGCGGCAGCATCGGCTCGCGGCGCCGCGCTTCGATCGCGATGAACGCGATCCACGCGACGACGCTCGTCACCGCGCCGCCGACGATCGGCGCCGAGCGCCAGCCGAGCGACGGGCCTTCGATCAGCGTGCCGATCAGCGCCGCGATCGCGACGATGGCCGCCGCCTGACCGCCCCAATCGACATGCCGCGATGCGTCGACGTCGACGGCGGCGCGTGCGACCGTGCGGCCGAGCCAGATGCCGGCGAGCCCGAGCGGCAGGTTCACGAAGAAGAGGCTCCGCCACCCGAACAGATGGATCAGCAGGCCGCCGATCAGCGGGCCCGACGCCATCGCAATGCCGCCGCAACCCATCCACACGCTGATCGCCGACGCGCGCGCGGCCGGTTCGGGGAAGGTGCGGTTGATCAGCGCGAGCGAGCAGGGCACCAGCATCGCGCTGCCGACGCCTTGCAGTGCACGGGCGGCGGCAAGCGCCGCGAGAGTCGGCGCGACGCCGCACAGCGTCGACGCGGCGACGAACACCGCCAGCCCCGCGACATAGACGGTGCGGTCGCCGAGCCGGTCACCGAGCGTGCCGCCCGTCATCAGCAGGCTCGCGAACGCCAGCGTGTACGCGTTCACGATCCATTGCAAGCCGGCCACGTGGCTGCCGAACGTGTGCGCGATGTCGGTGAGCGCGACGTTGACGATGGACGCGTCGAGCAGCACGAGCGTGTAGCTCACGCAGGTCGTGGCGAGCACGCGGCGGCCCGCCGACCGGTTCGGCGCGGCGGCTGTCATGTGTGGTCGGACGCCGACGCGGCGGCCTGCAGCGCGAGAAAGCCGACCCATCCCCAATACACACGATGATGCGCGATCAACCCGTCGCGGAGATCCATTACTTCGACGAGATCCACCTGATCGCCGTCCGGCGTCTCGCGAGGGTATTCCCAGGCGAGCTGGCGGCCGTTCGAGAAGAACAGCCCGGTCCGGTACCAGCGCCCGAGCCTGTTTTGCGGATTGCGCAAGCCGGCCGCGAAGAATGCGCCGATCGCGGCCTTGCCGTGCAGCACGCCCGAGCCGTGCTTGGGCAGCGTGGCGACGAGGAGCGGCGTTTCGAGCACCGCGTCGTCGGCATACAGCGCCATCAGTGCGTCGAGGTCGCGCGCGCCGACGGCCGCGTGCCAGTCTTGATGGACGCGCCGGGCGTCGGCGTCGGCGTCGGTATCTGCGGGTGTCATGGCGGGTTTCCGGAGGGGGATCACGGAAACCACTGTAGGGGCGCGCCGCCGCGAGACGTTTCACGTCGACCCGAAACGTGGATGCCTCGTCGCGGCAAGGGCGTTCGGGCGTTCGCCCCTCAGCCGGCCAGCGCGTCGAGATTCAGCACATACGACTTGCCGATCCACACCGCCGAATCGCGATGATCGCGCAGGTCGTCGCCGGTATTCGGATGCAGGAAGATGTCGAGCGCGCCGTGGTTCAGCACGAGCCACGGCACGATGTCGTCGAATCGCGCGGCGTCGAACGCGATCTGGTACGACCAGGCCGGATGCGGGCCGACGAGGCGTTCGTGAAAGCGGCCGAGTGCGATGACCGCGCCGAACCGCGCGTCGACGACCTGGCGAAACGCCCAGGCCGCGTCGCGGCTCGCCGCATCGAAATAGACGTGCGCGTGCCAGCTGTCGATGGAGGTAGTGTCGAGGGCGGCCATGGGAAGACTCGATTAAAAAGGGGAATGCCTGAGATGCCGTGCGAAACGGCCGATGCTTGATTATCGCGCGTCCTTGCCGATTGCGTCGTGTCTCAATCCGGCAAGCCGATGCGATGACTTGTCCTATATCGGAAGAATCGGCCGATCCGATGAAGCCGTTTCGGCGGTATTCCGGTATCCGCGTGCGCGATATCACGTCGGCGCCTTGTGGGCAGGTGCGCTGACCGGAACCGAACAGGCAACACGTCGTTTCGGAAATTGAAAGAGCGGGGTGAGCATCTCACCGGATCGCTGGTAAAAATCCGATCAGATCGTTGAATGAAATAAAGAAATTCCATTGCGAAGGGATTCGCGAATGGCGCCGTTCGCACACCGAATGCGCGGCTGAAAATAATAATTGCGGATTCGGCTATTCAAGCGGCATGTGGCGCGACATACGATGATTTCAACGCATCGATGATGGATCGATGCGGGGACAACCATCTGGAGGCCATTATGCGATCCCTCGTTCCCGTTGCCGTTCTTTCCTGCACACTCGCTGCGCTGCCGGCCGTCAGCTTCGCGCAGTCGAGCGGTGCCGGCGGCACGCCGCATGCCGCGTCGTTGACCTGGGCGGCGGCGCGTGCCGAAACCAATGTGCAACTGATGCAGATGACGCGTGCCGGCTATCGCGCGACGACGGCCGGCAACCAGAACTATCCGCTCGCGATGCAGCGGGCGCTCGAGCGCGTGAACAACCCGATACCCGACCGGTGGCGCGACGACAAGGCCGCGATGCAAGCGCGGGCGGCCCGCGACGCGCGGAGCGGCCATCCGGTGAAGGCGTTCTTCGTGAAAACCGCGTACTACCTGAAGGGCGAGAACACGTTTTGATGCAGGAGACGAACATGGCATGCCCCGACCGATGGTCCCGCGTGTTACGTGCGTCGCCGATACGCAGGCTGCCCGAGACGTGTGCGGCGCGACGGCGCGCTGATGTGCACGGCATGCGACGCCGGGCGAACACATTGAGCGACGCGGGCCGCAGCGCCGTCATGTGCCGCGGTGGGTGGCCCGGGGCGGCGGAGGACGACGCGTCCGCGAACGAGGGCGAATCATGAAAGCTACCCGAAAAGGACGTCGCCATCCGCCGTTGACACGCGAATGGCTGCTGCCGCTGCCGCCCGCGCATGCACGCGACATCTCGCTGAAATGCCATATGGCGCTGGTCGCGCTGCGCGGCGGGCACGGTAGCGAAACCTTGCTGATGCGGCTGCGCACGAGCGCGTATCTGGTGTTCCTCGCGCTCGACGATGCGGTCTCCCCCGACGCGACCATCGACCTGTGCGTCGACGCGGAGCGCGTGCTGGACGCGAGCGTGGCGCGCGCCGCGCAAACCGGTGCCTGGACGCTGCACGACGACGAATGCGCGGTGCTCGAACGCGTGCTCGCCGCGCACGACGCATGCGTCGCGACGCTCACGCGGCATCGGCTGGCGGAATTGTGGCGTCATGTCTGCACGTTTGCTTGCGCCGAACAGCCGGGGCTGGTCGCGCAGGCCGCGGCGAAGATGCAAGAGCCGGCCGTTCTGCACTGAATGGCTGCCGGTGGGCCGTGTTTCGTACGCGTCCCATTCCATCGCGCGGCCGTGCACCGTCTAATGACATGACTGGAACCCGGCGAGTCCGGGCGACGACGATCCATCGTCGCGTTGGCGGCGAACGTGCATGTCGACGCGAGCGCATTTCAGTCAGGAGGAGCGATGGCGCTATACAGGAGCGGTGGCTACTTCACGTGCGGAAGTGGCCGCGCATTCAGCGAGAACCTGCCGCCGGGCAGCAAGGTGACGGTGGCGGGCATCTATCGATGCACCGTGTGCGGCGACGAAATCGGTATTGCGAAATCGCAGACGTTGCCGGCCGAGGAAGCGCATCCGCACGATCTCGATCCGCCGTCCGACCCGCTGCTCGATCGGGGGCCGACTGCCTGGCAACTCATTGCCGCGGCGGAATCGCGAAGCTAGGCAACCGACGGCCGCCCCCGCACGCAGGCGCGCAAGCGCGATGCGTCACACGGCGTCCATCAAAACAAAAAGCGCCGCGGAGCGAACCCCGTGGCGCTTTTTCGATGCGTGGCCGCTGAAGGCGTGAACCTTCGCGCGGCGAAACGCGCTTAAGCCGCCGTCGCCGACTTCGCCGGCTTCTGCAGCTTGCCCTTGCCGGCGCGCTGGATTTCCTCGAGCTTGATCTCGACGTGGCGCGAGAACACGTACTCGGCCGGACGCTGCTTCGCGATCGAGATGTCCGGTGCGAACGGGCCGTCGGTCTTGATGCCCTTGCGGCTCACGCGCAGCGCCTTCAGCGGGTTCGAGATCGTGTCCATCACGGCCGTGGCCTCGAAGCCGCAGTGGACCATGCAGTCGGCGCACTTCTCGTAGTTGCCGACGCCGTAGTTGTCCCACTCCGTCGTTTCCATCAGTTCCTTGAAGGTCTTCACGTAACCTTCGCCGACCAGGTAGCACGGCTTCTGCCAGCCGAACACCGTACGCGCCGGGTTGCCCCACGGCGTGCACTTGTACGTCTGGTTGCCGGCCAGGAAGTCGAGGAACAGCGACGACTGGCTGAACGACCAGCGCTTGCCGCCTTCGCCGCGCTTCAGGATTTCGCGGAACAGGTTCTTCGTCTTGTCGCGGTTCAGGAAGTGCTGCTGATCCGGCGCGCGCTCGTACGCGTAGCCCGGCGACACGGTGATGCCGTCGACGCCGATCGGGCCCAGCGTGTCGAAGAACTTCGCGACGCGCTCCGGCACCGCATCGTTGAACAGCGTGCAGTTGATGTTCACGCGGAAGCCGCGGCGCTTCGCTTCCTTGATCGCCGCGACGGCCTTGTCGTACACGCCTTCCTGCGACACCGAGTGATCGTGTGCTTCCTTGTCGCCGTCGAGGTGGACCGACCAGACGAAATACGGGCTCGGCGCGTAGTCGTCCATCTTCTTTTCCATCAGCAGCGCGTTCGTGCACAGGTACACGAACTTCTTGCGCTTCGTGATGCCCTTGACGATTTCCGGCATCTCCTTGTGGAGCAGCGGCTCGCCGCCTGCGATCGACACGACGGGCGCGCCGCACTCGTCGACGGCCTGCAGGCATTCCTCGACGGAAAGACGCTGGTTCAGGATCGGATCCGGATAATCGATCTTGCCGCAGCCGTTGCACGCGAGGTTGCAGCGGAACAGCGGCTCGAGCATCAGCGCGAGCGGATAGCGTTTGTTGCCGGACAGGTGCTGGCGCACGATGTAGGCGCCGACACGAACTTGCTGGAGCAGCGGAATAGACAAGGTATGTCCTCCTTAAACTTCGCGGGCGACAGCTTGCATGAGCTTCGCCGGCAACTTGAATTCGACTTTTTCTTCACGGCCCGCCATCGTCGCGACATCGACGGGCCCCAGCGCGCGCAGCGCGCCGATTACATCCTCGACCATTTCCTCGGGCGCCGACGCGCCGGCGGTCAGGCCGACCGTCTGCACGCCCGCGAACCATTCGGCCTTCACTTCCGAGCCGTCGGCGACGAGATAGCTCGGCACACCGCTTTCGGTGCCGATCTCGCGCAGGCGGTTCGAGTTCGAACTGTTCGTCGCACCGACGACGAGCAGCACGTCAACCTGTTCGCTCAGCTCGCGCACGGCGGCCTGGCGATTCTGCGTGGCATAGCAGATGTCGCGCGTGTCCGGGCCGACGAGGTCGGTGAACCGGCGCTGCAGCGCTTCGATGATGCCGCGCGTGTCGTCGACCGACAGCGTGGTCTGCGTGATGTACGCGACCGGCGTATCGACGGGCAGCGTCAGCGTATCGACTTCGGCTTCGCTCTGCACGAGGATCACCTCGGCCGGAATCTGGCCGATCGTACCCTCGACTTCCGGGTGGCCCGCGTGGCCGATCAGGATCAGCCGGCGGCCCGCCGCGACATACTGGCGGCCCTGCACGTGCACTTTCGTGACGAGCGGGCAGGTCGCGTCGAGCACGTCGAGCCCGCGCGCTTGCGCGTCGTGCTCGACCGTCTGGGCGACACCGTGCGCGCTGAAGATCGCGACAGCGCCGTGCGGCACCTCGTCGAGTTCCTCAACGAATCGTGCCCCTTTATTTCGCAGATTTTCGACGACATGCCGGTTATGCACGATCTCATGACGCACATAGACCGGCGCACCGTGCTGTTGCAGCGCGCGATCGACGATCTCGATCGCACGGACAACCCCCGCACAGAAGCCGCGGGGCTGGGCAAGGATGACTCGCATAAGTGAGCGAACTCCGACGACAGATACCGGGGTTCGAGGAGCTGGCACTGCTCGCTCGCCCCGGCTTGATGTTATGAAGGCAGGAACGAACCGGCCGGCCAGGCCCCGGAACCCCGAATTAATCGCGCATTTTAACCCTATCGCGCCGTCCTTGCTTCGGTGCCGTATCGGCATCGTTGCAATTGCGGGAGAGCCGCGTCGGCGCTGGCGCGCGCGGAACCCGGTAAACTGCGCGGTTTCGCGGTCGGCCGCTCCGGCTGCCCGCCATCGCGCTCATTTCAAGGCCATTCGATGACCGTCGATTCTTACGCGTATTGCCCGTCCGACCATGCGGCGTCGGGTGTTTCGTTTCTGACCCCTATTCATACCGAATGCGCTGGCGCACGGCAGGAGGCATGCCGATGATGCTGGCGATCGCTTTTCTGGTGTCCGGCCTGTCGCTGGTGATCTGGATCGTGCTGCTCGTCGCGCGCGGCGGCTTCTGGCGCGCGCAGCCCGCGCGGCCGCTGCCGCCCGATGCGCGCGGCGCCGCGGCCGAAGCCGGCTGGCCTGCCGTCGTGGCGGTCGTGCCGGCGCGCAACGAAGCCGACGTGATCGCCCGCGCGGCGACTTCGCTGCTCGAGCAGAACTATCCGGGCGACTTCCATCTGATCATCGTCGACGACCACAGCGACGACGGCACCGCCGACGCGGCCCGCGCGGCCGCGCTCGCGATCAACCGCGCCGACCGGCTGACGGTGCTGACCGCGAAGCCGCTGCCGGCCGGCTGGTCGGGCAAGGTGTGGGCGCAGTCGCAGGGGATCGCGGCGGTGCAGACGCTCGGCCTGCCGGCCGATTACCTGCTGCTGACGGATGCCGACATCGGCCATCCGCCCGACGCCGTCGCCCAGCTCGTCACGCGCGCGCAGGCCGAGAATCGCGATCTCGTGTCGCTGATGGTGCGGCTGCGCTGCGACTCGTTCTGGGAAAAGGCGTTGATCCCGGCGTTCGTGTTCTTCTTCGCGAAGCTGTACCCGTTCTCGTGGATCAACAATCCGCGCAACCGGACGGCCGGCGCGGCGGGCGGCTGCATGCTCGTGAAGCGCACGGCGCTCGAGGAAGCGGGCGGCATTGAATCGATTCGCGGCGCGCTGATCGACGACTGCAGCCTCGCCGCGCAGATCAAGCATCGCGGCACCGGCCGCCATCCGATCCGGCTCGATCTCGCCGATCGCAGCGTGTCGCTGCGCCCGTACGACAGCTGGCGCGACATCTGGAACATGATCGCGCGCACCGCGTTCACCCAGCTGCACTATTCGCCGCTGCTGCTGGCCGGCACGCTGCTCGGGATGACGATCATCTACCTGGCGCCGCCCGTCGCCGCGCTCGCCTACGGCGCGCGCGCGTGGCCGGCGTGGCTCGCGTGGGCGTCGATGTGCGCCGCCTATGCGCCGATGCTGCGCTACTACCGTCGCTCGCCGCTGTGGGCGCCCGCGCTGCCGCTCGTCGCGCTGTTCTACGTCGGCGCGACGTTCGCTTCCGCATGGCGTTACTGGCGCGGCAAGGGCGGCCAGTGGAAGGCGCGCGTGCAGGCGCCGGTGGAGCGCTGAGTGTGTTCCGGGAGGCGTGCCTCCCGGCAGCCGGAAAGCAAACAGCCCGATCGGTGCGGACCGATCGGGCTGTTTCGTTTTCGGCGGCGTCGTTTGCCGATGCCGGCGCTTACCGCTGCGTCAGCATCATGTACATCTGGATCACGACGTCCGGCGAGAACGTAAACGGCACCCAGCCGTAGCCCGTATGGCGGGCGACTAGCAGGCGGTCGCCGTTCGCCTGCTTCTGCACGGCCATCATCGGGTTCTTCGTCGTCACGAAACGCCAGCCGGCCGGAATGCCGGGCGGCGGCTCCGGCTGCATCGAGGCGCGCGCGTGCGCGAGTTCCTCGATCAGTTGGCCCAGTTGCTCCGGATGCAGCGTGATCGACTCACCGTTGATGGTCAGCGTGAGTTCGTTCTGGGACGGGCGCGCGACATGCAGCGTCGCCTTGTCGGCCGGCGCGGCGGCGGTATCGGTGTCGGTTTCAGCCGCGGAGTCGGTGCGCGCCGCCGGGACGATCGCGGTTTCGGCGTCGGCGGCTGAGGTCGACACCTCGGCTGCTTCGGCAGCAACCGGTGCGACCGCGTGTACGGCCGGCTCCACCGCCGGCGTGTCCGCGGGTGCCGGTTCTACGGCTTCGGCCGCCACGGCGGTCGCCGCCGCACTCGTCGCGGCTTCCTTGACGACGGCCTCGACCAGCGCTTCGGCGTCGGCGATGGCCTTGGCGTGGTGCTGCGCGGCCGCTTCGGCCTGGGCGATCGCTTCGGTATGGCGCTGCGTAATGGCTTCGGCCTCGGCGGTGGCTTCGGCGTGGCGTTGCGCGGCGGCTTCGGCCTGGGCGATCGCTTCGGCGTGACGCCGCGTGATGGCTTCGGCCTCCGCGGTGGCTTCGGCGTGGCGCTGGGCGGCGGCCTGCGTGTCGGCCAGCGCCTGCGTGTGACGCCGGGCGAGCGCCTCGGCCTCGGCGATCGCGGCCGCGTGGCGTTGCGCGGCGGCTTCGGCTTCGGCGGTCGCTTCCGCGTGGCGCTTCGCGGCGGCTTCGGCTTCGACGGTCGCCGCGGCATGACGTTGCGCGGCCGCTTCGGCCTCGGTCGCGGCGGCATGATGACGCTGCGCGGCGGCCTCGGCTTCGGCGATCGCCGCCGCGTGGCGCTGCGATGCGGCTTCGGCATCCGCGTGACGTTGCGCGAGCGCTTCGGTCAGCGCGGTGGCTTCCGCATGGCGCTGCGACGCGGCTTCGGCTTGCGTGGCCGCATCCGTATGACGTTGGGCGGCTGCTTCGGCGGCGGCGGTGGCGTCGGCGTGGCGCCGCTGCGCGGCTTCGGCGTCGACGGCAGCAGCCGTGTGGCGCTGCGCGGCGGCCTGCGCTTCGGCTTCCGCCGCCGCGTGACGCTCGGCCGCGGCCCGGGCTTCCGCTGCCGCGGCGCGCGCGAAGGCTTCCGCGCTGCGTGCCGCCTGTTGCGCGGCGTGGTGATCGTGGAGGAGCTGATCGACGCCCGTGGCGAGCGAAGCGATCTGATCGTTCAGGTTCATGCGTGTCTTCTCTGCGTAAGACCCGCGATTTTAACCGCTGCGCCGATGCCGGTCCGTGCGCGACGTGTAACAAAGTGCGCGAAGCGGCGCGAGGTGCGCCGCTTTGTGTTACTTCAGGTAGCCCGCCGAGCCGAACCAGTCGAGCGCATCGCGCAGCCCTTCGCGATACGGGCGCGCCCGGTAGCCGAGCTCGCGCTCGGCCTTCGCCGACGTGAAATACATCTTGTTCTTCGACATCCGCAGCCCGTCCACGGTGACGAACGGCTCCTTCTTCGTGAATTTCGCGACCGCTTCGGCGCCGAGCGCGAGCGGATACAGCGGCCAGCGCGGCAGCGCGATCGTCGGCGCCTTGCGGCCCGTCATCTGCGCGATGTCCGCGAGCATCTGCTGCAGCGGCAGGTTCTCGCCGCCGAGGATGTAGCGCTCGCCGATCCGGCCGCGCTCGAGCGCGAGGAAGTGGCCGTGCGCGACGTCGTCGACGTGCACGAGGTTCAGCCCCGTGTCGACGAACGCGGGAATCTTGCCGAGCGCGGCCTCGACGATGATGCGGCCGGTCGGCGTCGGCTTGACGTCGCGCGGGCCGATCGGCGTCGACGGATTGACGATCACGGCGGGCAGCCCTTCGTCGGCGATCATCCGTTCGACCGCGCGCTCCGCGAGCACCTTGCTGCGCTTGTAGACACCGATCGCCTGCTCGGCCGTGAGCGGCCGGTTCTCGTCGGACGGGTCGCCGGCGCTCGTCACCTTCAGCGTCGCGACGCTGCTCGTGTAGACGATCCGCTCGACGCCTTCCGCGCGGGCGGCGCGCATCGTCGCGACCGCGCCTTCGAGGTTCGCGCGCTCGATCTCGTCGGGGTCGGGCGCCCACAGCCGGTAGTCGGCCGCCACATGCAGCAGGTAGCGCACGCCGCGCAGCGCGGCGCGCATCGACGCCTCGTCGCGCATGTCGCCGGTGACGATCTCGGCATCGAGATCCGCGACGTTCGTGCGCGGGCTGGTGGGGCGCACGAGCACGCGCACCGCATAGCCTTTCTGCTGCGCGATGCGCGCGACGGCCGAGCCGACGAAACCGGACGCGCCGGTGACGAGAACGAGATCGCGGGAAGTATCAGTCATGCGTTTCCTTCGGGGCCACGCGGGCGGCGCGGCGGTTGGGCATCGGCGAGATTGTACGTGGTCGGCGCGCGCGGCGACGCCCGGCCGGCGCGTGTGCGAAGCGGCCGACCCGACTACAATGCCGGGCTTGAATGCAACGGGAGGGCGACGCGATGAGCCGCAATGAACTGGACGAACGGATCGAGACCTACTACGTGCGGGTGCGCGGCGTCGTGCAGGGCGTCGGCTTTCGTCATGCGACGGTGCGCGAAGCGCATGCGCTGAAGCTGCGCGGCTGGGTCGCGAATCTCGAGGACGGCACCGTCGAGGCGATGATCCAGGGCCCCGGCGCGCAGATCGACCGGATGCTCGCGTGGCTGCGTCACGGGCCGCCCGCCGCGCGCGTGACCGAGGTGACATTCGAGGAACGCCGGACCGAGCGGCGCTTCGAGCGCTTCCAGCAGCAGTAAGCGGCACGGAACGATCATGACGGGGTATCCGGAAGCCGGGCGCGGCCTCATGCTGTCGGTGATGGCGTCGACGCTGTTCGCGCTGATGTCGGCTTACGCGAAACTGCTCGCGCCGCTCACGGGGCTCGACATCTTCGCGTGGCGCGTCGTGTGGACCGCGCCGGGGGCGCTCGCGCTGATCGCGCTGCGCGGCCGCTGGCCGGCGCTCGTCGAGCTTGCGCGGCGCAGCGCGCGCGACTGGCGCCTGCTGATCGCGCTGCCGGTGAGCGCGGCGCTGCTCGGCGTGCAGCTGTGGCTGTTCCTGTGGGCGCCGCTGCACGGCCGGATGCTCGAAGTGTCGCTCGGCTATTTCCTGCTGCCGCTGACGATGGTGCTCGTCGGCCGCTTCTACTATCACGAACGGCTTGACCCGCTTCAGTGGGCTGCGGTCGCGTGCGCGGCGCTCGGCGTCGCGCACGAGGTGTGGGCGACGCGCGCGTTCGCGTGGCCGACGCTGGTCGTCGCGCTCGGCTATCCGCCGTATTTCGTGCTGCGCCGGCGCATCAACGCCGATTCGCTGGCCGCCTTCGCGATCGAGATCGTGCTGCTGTGCCCGATCGCGTTGGCGATGGTCGCGACGAGCACGACGCGTGTCGCCGGCCATCCGCTGCTGTGGGCCGCGTTGCTGCCGGGGCTCGGCATCCTCAGCACGCTCGCGCTCGCGAGCTACCTGAAGGCGAGCCGGATGCTGCCGATGGCGCTGTTCGGAATTCTCGGCTACGTCGAGCCCGTGCTGCTCGTCGTGGTGTCGCTGCTGCTGCTCGGCGAGACGCTCAGCGTCGCGCAGCTCGCGACGTACGGACCGATCTGGGTCGCCGTCGCGCTGACCGCGTGGCACAGCGCAATGCTGATGCGGCGCCTGCCCGCGCGCAAATAGCCGCGCCATCGCGATGCGCCGGCCGTGCGGAACGTGCCGCGCATCGCGTGCATCAGCGACCATCCAACCGCGCTCGTTTCTCTGCCGAATCCCTCGATACTGACCGCCAACTGGCGCGGCGCTGACGCGAATCTGGCGACGCTGCCCGCTTCTCCGCGCAACGCTCGCGCTTGTAATCGAAGAGAAGATTCGGTTGCACTTTGTTACTTAGGGTCACCCCTGATCGGCCATTAGACTGAGCTGACCGACTTCCCTTCGTATGCAGCTTTTCAATGAACGGTCATCTCCGTGCCGGGCCGGCCGGGTTGGCGCGATGCGAGCATACGCGTATCGCCGCCGATCGCGCTCGCCTGCTTGTTCCCGATTCCTTCCCCGGTGCGCGTCGCACCGCCGCCGCACAGGTGCGCTCATGTCGTTGAGCCCGCTGCCTTCCGCCACGGCGCCGCCGTCGCGCGGCGGCCGCCTGATCGAAATCGATTTCTTCCGCGGGCTCGTGCTGTTGATGATCGTCGTCGATCACATCGGCGCGAGCGTGCTGTCGCGCGTGACGCTGCACGCGTTCGCGCTGTGCGATGCGGCCGAGGTGTTCGTGTTCCTCGGCGGTTTCGCGACCGCGAGCGCGTACGGCGCGATCGCCGAGCGGCACGGCGCACGCGCCGCGCAGCGGCGTTTCGTGCGGCGCGCGATGCAGATCTACCGCGCGTTTCTCGCGACGTCGACGCTGATGCTCGTCGTGTCGGCCGTGCTCGACCACTACGGAATCGATGCGCCGAACCTCGCGCTCGACGACGTCAGCGTGATGCTCGCGTCGCCGCTCACGGGCGCGGCCGAGCTGCTGACGTTCCAGCGCCAGCCGTATCTCGCGTCGGTGCTGCCGATGTACGTGCTGTTCGCGCTCGCGTCGCCGGTGCTGGTGCCGTTCGCGCGGCGCCATCCGTGGCTGCTCGTCGCGGTCAGCGCCGCGTCGTGGCTCGCCGCGGGCTGGCTCGGCCCGGAGCTGCTCGACACCGACGGCTTCCGCTGGAGCTTCAACCCGTTCGCGTGGCAACTGATGTTCGTCGCCGGCGTGCTTGCACGCTGCCAGCCGTTCTACCGGCGCATCGCGCTCGGCCGCTGGGGCGCCGCCGCGACCGGGCTCGCGTTCGCGATCGTGCTCGGCTGCGCGAGCTACAAGCTGTTCTCGGGGCTGCCGGTGCCGGAAGGCGTGCTCAAGCGGGATCTCGCGCTGCCGCGCGTCGTGAGCTTCGCGGCCGTTGCGTGGCTGATGGCCGATTGCGTGCGCTTCGGCTGGATCGCGCGGATCGCGCAGGGCGTGCGGCCCATCGTGGCGGTCGGCCAGCGCGGGCTGATCTGCTTCGTCGCGGGCGCGGCGATTTCGCTCGTGATCGATTCGCTGCTGCATCCGGTCGTGCGCAGCGCCGATCTGCGGCATGTCGGCGTGGGCCTCGCGGCCGACGCGTGCGCGGTCGGGCTGATGATGGCGGTGGCCGGTTCGGGAACGTGGTTCGCGCGATGGCGCGGCGCGGCGGCATAGGCGCGCGCGAGGGGGCAGGCGGCGCGGCAGGCGCCGCGCGGCATCAGTGAGGTGAGCCGATACGGGAGCGGGGCGTGGCGGTGGCGTCGTCGGCTTCGGCGTCGTCGCGTTCGTCCTGCGCCGGGTCGTCGCGCTCCGCGAGGACCGCATCGGCTTCGGCCGCGGCCCGGGCGGCGCGCATCGCGGTGCAGCGCTGCGCATGCCGGATGTCCGACAGGATCCTCAAAAGCCGCGTCGTCTTGTTTTTCATCGTGCTCTCCAGCCAGTGCGCATCTCGCGAAGCGGATGCATTGCCTGCAACCAGTGTAGGACGCGTTCGCGCGCCTGGCGGGAGAATGTGGCGTGCAAGCCGCACGCCGAGGGATAGTACTTACTGCGCGGCGGCGGCCTGCGCCTGCAGCGCTTCGTCGCGGCGCTCTTCCACGCAGCGCTGATGCTGGCGCGACAGGCGGTTCATCAGCGGCAGCAGCAGCAGCGCGAGCAGCATGCCGATCGCGGCGAGCCAGCCGAGCTTCTCGAACAGCGACAGGTAGAGCGGCAGCGATTCGGTGGCCGGCAGTTCGTGCGACGGCATCTGCGCGAAGTTCGCGACGACGCTGCCCAGATACTGCGACACGCCCGTCGCGACGAAATACGCGCCCATCATGAAGCCGCTCATGCGCGCCGGCACGTAGCGGGCGATCATCGCGAGGCCGAGGCCGCTCACCAGCAGTTCGCCGAGCGAGTACAGGCCGTAGCCCCACACCATGAACCACGACGACACGCGGCCGTCGACCGCGTAGCGGCCGCTGATCGTGAACACCAGGTAGCCCGCGGCGACCGCACCGAAACCGAGCGCGTACTTCGCGGCGACCGGCAGGTCGCGGCCGCCCTTCGCGACGGCGTTGTAGACCCACACGAGCACCGGGCTCAGCAGCATGATCCAGATCGGGTTCAGCGCCTGGAACTGCGCGGCGCTCCACGTGAACAGCGTCGTGCCGAACAGCATGAAGCGCGGGTCGACGTTGCGCAGCGCGAACAGCGTCAGCGACGTCGACATCTGCACGTAGAAGATGAAGAACAGGATCACCTGGCCGATCAGCACGAGCGCCGCGATCAGGCCCGCGCGCTCCGAGCGCTCCGACTTCGCGATCATGTACGCGAAGATCGCGAGGATCGCGAACGCGGCCGTCCACACGCTGGCGACCGCGAGCTGCTTGTGCTGCAGCACGTACAGCGTGATCAGCGCGAGCGCGACGCCACCGGCCGCGACCGCGCCGAGGCGCTTCCAGCGGATCGGTTCGTCATCCGGCTGCGAGCCGACGTGCGCGAGCGTACGGTGCATCAGCATGAAGTTGAGGATCGCGAGCAGCATGCCGCCGCAGCAGACCGCGAACGCGGTGTGCCAGCCCCAGTGATCCTTGATCCACGGCGTCGCGAGCATCGACACCGTCGAGCCGATGTTGACCGCCATGTAGTAGATCGTGAACGCGCTGTCGATGCGCGCGTCGTCGCCTTCGTAGATGCGGCGCACGAGGTTTGCCGCGTTGGCCTTGAACAGGCCGTTGCCGACGACGATCACGCCGAGCGACGCGTACATGTACGTCAGGTGATCGTTCGGCACCGCGAGCATCAGGTAGCCGGCGCACAGCACGGACGCGCCGATGATCATCGTGCGGCGCGCGCCGAGCACCTTGTCGCCGATCCAGCCGCCGATCGACGGCGCGGCGTAGACGAGTGCGGTGAATGCCCCCCAGGTCAGGTTCGCGTGGCTGTCGGTGAAGCCGAGCCGGTCGACCATGAAGAGGACCAGGAGCGCGGCCATGCCGTAGTAGCCGAAGCGCTCCCACATTTCGATGAGGAAGACCGTCGTAAACGATCGGGTCTGTGAAACAGGTGCGTGCATCATCAATCTCGTTTGAAACGGACGGCGCGGATCGCGCGTCGCCTTGGGGGTCGAACTGGCGCCGGAACACTGTGGCCGGATAGGCTTGCGTCGGCGATGGAGCAGTCGGGCGGTTAGCCCGGGCCGGGGACGGACTCCGCCCTACGAGGCGGAGCGAGGCCCCGACCGGCGCGCGAATGGTAACGTTTGCCGGTCCGGTGCGTCAGGTGCGCGCCACTCAGGGAAACTCCCGATATGGCAGCAGCTTTCAGGAATATTCGTCTCATCATTTACTTGTAAGCTTGACGCCCGTTCTCCGCAGATTCCCGGAGAGCCGCTTGCAGCTTGCCTGTGAAGCCGGCGAGTCTGGCAAGATAGCGCGTCGTTTCGCTCGCTTCGGGCCCTGTTTAGTGCACCGGGCTCAATGCCGAAGACGTGTGCGAACCCGAAGATTAAGCTATCTCGAATTAACTTAGTTACTTTCCATCAAACATTTTTTGACGACCACTTTTCGGCCTGCTATGGTTCCCCCCACTGAAAACTCGCGATCGGCAGACGCTGTCGCACTTGGCGGCAAGATTCGCGCGTTGCGCCAACGTTTGAAGCGCACGCTCGACGACACCGCTACCGCCGCGGGGATTTCGAAGCCGTTTCTGTCTCAAGTCGAGCGCGGGCTCGCGTCGCCGTCGCTGACGTCGCTGGCCGGTATCGCACACGCGCTCGGTGTGACGGTGCAGTACTTCGTGGATACGCCGAGCGAGGAACGCTCGGTTTGCCGAGGCGATCAGTTGCGCTTCTTCGGGTTTGCCGATTCGGCGAACCTGTTCGCGCGGCTGACGAACGTGTCCGAAGGGCGCCAGCTGGAGGCGATCCTCGTGAGGATGCCGCCGGGGCAGAAACGGTCCGAGGTGACGACACATGCAGGAGAGGAGTTCCTGTACGTGATTGAAGGGGAAGTGTCGCTGACGCTGGAAGGCAAGACGTTCGTCCTGCAGGCCGGCGACAGTTCGCACTATCAGTCGACGGTGCCGCACAGCTGGGTCAACACCGCGAAGATCGAGTCGGTGGTGGTCTGGGTCGGTACGCCGCGACTGTTCTAACGCACGGGTATTCCTTCGTTTCTTCGACGGGATGCCTGTCGAAAGAAACGTAAGGAATACTAACATGCAATACGAGAACCACGGGCCTCCTCGATCGCTGCACCCGTCAGCGTCTCACGCGTAATCCGCGGCATCCGCCGCGCGACGCTCACCGAACACACTTTCTCAAGACTGCCACGATGAAATCCTTGCATGCCATGTCGGCCGTGCTGGCCGCGCTCGCCCTGACGACGCCCGTCGCCCACGCCGTAACCGTTCCGTCGAACGTCGCGCTCGCTCCGCAACAGGACCTGACGCGACAGGTGCCGGCCGAAGTCGAGTCGCTCGATCCGGCGCACATCGAATCGTGGACCGGCAACACGATCGGCCTCGACCTGTTCGAAGGGCTCGCGCGCATTGATGCGGCCGGCCAGGTCGTGCCGGGCGTCGCGCTGTCGTGGGAACGCAAGACGCCGCAGACGTGGATCTTCAAGCTTCGCCGCGACGCGAAGTGGAGCAACGGCCAGCCGGTGACGGCCGCCGATTTCGTCTATTCGTGGCAGCGCCTCGTCGATCCGAAGACGGGCTCGAAATACACGATCCTCGTCGAGTTCATCAAGAACTCGAAGGACATCATCGCCGGCAAGGCCGCATCGTCGACGCTCGGCGTGCGCGCCGTCGATCCGTACACGCTCGAGGTGACGACCGACGTGCCCGTCGCATTCTTCCCCGAGCTGACCGCGATGGCGCCGCTCGCGCCGGTGAACAAGGACGTGGTCGCGAAGTTCGGCGACGCATGGACGCGCCCGGGCAACATCGTCAGCAACGGCGCGTACCAGCTCGTCGACTGGCAGCCGAACAACCGCATCGTGGCGACGAAGGACACGAAGTACTGGAACGCGTCGAAGGTCGTGATCAACAAGGTCACGTACCTGCCGATCGAAAGCGACGAAACCGCGATGCGCATGTACCAGGCCGGCCAGATCGACTACAGCTACTCGATTCCGTCGGGCATCTTCCAGCAGGTGAGCAAGCAGTTCGGCGGCGAACTGCGCCCGGGCCTGCAGCTCGCGACCTACTACTACTACCTGAACAACAGCGACGCGGCGCTGAAGGACAAGCGCGTGCGCCAGGCGCTGTCGATGGTGATCGATCGCGACGTGCTCACGTCGAAGCTCACGCAGGCCGGCGAGAAGCCGATGTACGGGCTGATGCCGAACGGCACGAAGGGCGTGCAGCCGTTCACGCCGGAATGGGCGTCGTGGCCGATGGCCAAGCGCATTGCGACCGCGAAGGACCTGCTGAAGCAGGCCGGCTATTCGGACGCGAAGCCGCTGTCGTTCACGCTCACGTACAACACCAACGACCTGCACAAGAAGGTCGCGCTGTTCACCGCCTCGGAATGGCGCACGAAGCTCGGCATCACCACGAAACTCGAGAACGTCGAATTCAAGGTGCTGATGAAGGAGCGGCATGACGGCAAGGTGCAGATCGCGCGCGACGGCTGGTTCGCCGACTACAACGACGCGATGACCTTCTTCGACCTGATCCGCTGCGGCAGCTCGCAGAACACCGTCGGCTATTGCAACAAGCAGATGGACGCGCTCGTCGACGAAGGCAACCAGAAGCTCGACGACAAGGCGCGCGCCGCGCTGCTCACGCAGGCGCACGACATGGCGATGAACGACACGCCGATGGTGCCGCTGTTCCAGTATTCGGCCGACCGTCTCGTGAAGCCCTACGTGGGCGGCTATTCGCTGAAGAACGTGATCGACATGCGTGCTTCGCAGGACCTGTACCTGATCAAGCACTGAGCGGAGCGATCATGCTGGCCTACGCACTGAGGCGCACGTTGTGGGCGGTGCCGACGATCCTCGCGGTCATCACCGTCTGCTACCTGCTGCTGCATTTCACGCCCGGCGGCCCGTTCGATACGGAGAAGCAGCTGTCCGCCGCGACGCTCGCGAACCTGAACGCGAAGTACCACCTCGACGAGCCGCTGTGGAAGCAGTACCTGCTGTATCTCGGTTCGCTGCTGCACGGTGATCTCGGCCCGTCGTTCCGCTACGTCGACTGGTCGGTGAACGATCTCGTGAAGAAGGCGCTGCCCGTGAGCCTCGGCGTGGGCGGCGTGTCGATCCCGATCTCGATCGTGGTCGGCGTGCTGCTCGGCACCGTCGCGGCCGTGCGCCGCGACAGCGTGATCGATCGCTTCGTGATGCTGATCGGCAACTTCGGCAACGTCGTGCCGCCGTTCGTGCTCGGCCCGGTGCTGGTGTGGATCTTCGCGATCCTGTTGAAGACGTCGGCCGGCAACGGCTGGCTGCCGGCGGGCGGCTGGGGCGATGGCGGCTGGCAGTACCGGCTGCTGCCGATCGTGCTGCTCACCTTCATCAACGTGTCGCTGCTCGCGCGCGTGATGCGCGGCTCGATGATCGAGACGCTGTCGAGCAACTACATCCGCACCGCGCGCGCGAAGGGCCTGCCGGGCTCGACGATCGTGCTGCGCCACGCGCTGAAGCCCGCACTCATGCCGGTCGTGTCGCTGTTCGGCACGGTCTGCATCACGTCGATCACGGCGGCCGTCGTCACCGAATCGGTGTTCGCGCTGCCGGGCCTCGGGCAGCTCGTCGTGAACGGCGCCATCAACCGCGACTACACGCTGGTGCTCGGCCTCGTCGTGCTGACGACCGTCTTCGCGGTGCTGTTCAACCTGCTGGTCGACCTCGCGTACGCGTGGCTCGACCCGCGCATCCGTTATTGAGCGAGGCATAGCGATGACTCCGACCACTCCCGTCGTCGGTCTGCCCGTGCAGACCGATTCGCCGCCGCGTTCGCGCTCGCCGCTCGAGCTGGCGTTCGCGCGCTTCCTTCACAACCGCGCGGCCGTGTTCAGCCTCGTGCTGCTCGCGTTGATCACGCTCGCCTGCTTCGCCGGCCCGTGGCTGCTCGCGGCCGATCCCGCCGCGAGCGACTGGGGCTCGATCAGCCTGCCGCCGACCTGGGCGAACCAGCACTGGTTCGGCACCGACGAGCTCGGCCGCGACCTGCTGGTGCGCACGCTGATCGGCGGCCGCGTATCGATCGAGGTCGGCCTGCTCGGCACGCTCGTGTCGGGCCTGTTCGGCGTCGCGTGGGGCGCGACCGCGGGCTTCGCGGGCGGCCGCGTCGACTCCGTGATGATGCGCGTCGTCGACATGATGTACGCGATCCCGTACCTGCTGATCGCGATCCTGATGATGACCCTGTTCGGCCGCTCGTTCATGCTGGTCGTGCTGACCATCAGCGCGTTCTCGTGGATCGACATGGCGCGCGTCGTGCGCGGCCAGACGCTGTCGCTGCGCAATCGCGAGTTCGTCGATGCGGCGCGTGCGATCGGCGTGTCGCCGGCGTCGATCGTGCGGCGCCACGTCGTGCCGAACCTGCTCGGCGTGGTCGTCGTGTACGCGACGGTCTCGGTGCCGAATATCGTGCTGACCGAATCGGTGCTGTCGTTCCTCGGCCTCGGCGTGCAGGAACCGATGACGAGCTGGGGCGTGCTGATCCAGGACGGCGCGCAGAAACTGGAATCGATGCCGTGGCTGCTGCTGGCCCCGGCCGTCATGCTGTGCGTGACGCTCTACTGCGTGAACTTCGTCGGCGACGGCCTGCGTGACGCGCTCGACCCGAAGGATCGCTGACTATGAAACAACCCCCACGCTCACGTTGCTCGCTGCCCCCGGAAGGGGCGGTCAGCCTCCTTGGGGCGGCCCGGCGGAGACTGACATGACCGCACTACTCGAAGTCGACAACCTCGGCGTGCGCTTCACGCGCAAGGACGCCCCGCCGATCGATGCCGTAAACGGCGTGTCGTTCTCGGTCGAAGCCGGCAAGACGCTCGGCATCGTCGGCGAATCGGGCTCGGGCAAGAGCCAGACCGTGATGGCGATGCTCGGCCTCCTGGCCGCCAACGGCACGACGACCGGCACCGCGCGCTATCGCGGCGACAACTTGCTCGACATGAATACGCGCGCGCTGAACGCGGTGCGCGGCGACCGGATCGCGATGATCTTCCAGGATCCGATGACGTCGCTCAATCCGTTCCTGACGATCGAGCGGCAGATGACCGAAACGCTGCAGCTGCATCGCAAGCTGTCGCGCAAGGCAGCCGTCAAGCGCGCGATCGAGGCGCTCGAATCGGTGCGCATTCCCGACGCGGCGCGCCGCATCCGCATGTATCCGCACGAGTTCTCGGGCGGCATGCGCCAGCGCGTGATGATCGCGATGGCGTTGCTGTCCGAGCCGGAAATCCTGATCGCGGACGAGCCCACCACCGCGCTCGACGTGACCGTGCAGGCGCAGATCATCGACCTGCTGCGCGAGCTGAACCGCGAGCGCGGCACCGCGATCGTGCTGATCACGCACGACATGGGCGTGGTCGCCGGCCTCGCCGACGACGTGATGGTCATGTACGCGGGCCGCACCGTCGAATACGCGCCGGCCGAATCGATCTTCGCGGCGCCGTCGCATCCGTACACGATCGGCCTGCTCAACGCGCTGCCGCGCCTGACCGACGCGGACGATGCGCCGCTCGTCGCGATTCCCGGCAACCCGCCGATGCCCGGCACCGCGCCGGCCGGCTGTGCGTTCGCGAAGCGCTGCACGTATGCGGAAGAACGCTGCGGCGCCGCGCGCCCCGCGCTCGAAACCTATGGCGCCGTGGGCGCGGTGCGCGCGTGCCACCGGCCCGTGGCCGATCTGACGGGAGGTCTGCGATGAGCGTCGATGAACGCCGCCAAGCCGGCGCGACGGACGACACGCTGCTGTCCGTCGAGAATCTGAAGGTGCATTTTCGCGTGCCGCTCGGCGGCTATCCGTGGTCGCCGAAGGGCACGCTGCGCGCGGTCGACGGCGTGTCGTTCGACGTCAGGCGCGGCGAGACGGTCGGGCTCGTCGGCGAATCGGGCTGCGGGAAATCGACGCTCGCTCGCGCGTTGATCGGCCTCGTGCCGATGACGGCCGGCACCGTGAAATGGCGCGGCCAGGCCGTGGCGCCCGATCACCTGCGCGGCACCGCGATGCGCAGCGAAGTGCAGATGATCTTCCAGGATCCGCTCGCGTCGCTCGATCCGCGCATGACGATCGAGCAGGTCGTCGCGGAGCCGCTCGTCACGCACCAGCCCGGCCTCGGCCGCGCCGAAGTGCGCCGCCGCGTGGTCTCGATGCTCGAACGCGTCGGCCTGAACGCGCATCACCTGCTGCGTTACCCGCATGAATTTTCCGGCGGGCAGTGCCAGCGCGTCGGCATCGCGCGCGCGCTGATCGGCGAGCCGAAGCTCGTGATCTGCGACGAGCCAGTATCGGCGCTCGACGTGTCGATCCAGGCGCAGATCGTGAACCTGCTGCGCGATCTGCAGCGCGACCTGTCGTTGTCCTATCTGTTCGTCGCGCACGACCTGGCGGTGGTGAAGGCCATCAGCCAGCGCGTGCTCGTGATGTATCTCGGCCGCGTGATGGAGTTCGGCACGCGGCATGACGTGTACGGCGTGCCGCAACACCCGTACACGAAGGCGCTGCTCGATGCGGCGCCGACGCCGGAGCCGGCGCGCGAGCGTGCTCGCCGTCCGATGCTGCTGGCGGGCGAGATGCCCTCGCCGCTCAACCCGCCGTCCGGCTGCGCGTTCCGCACGCGCTGTCCGGTCGCGATCGACGCGTGCGCGCAGGACGTGCCGCTGCCGGAAGTGCGGCAGGGGTCGGCGGCGCGCGTCGCGTGTATCCGCGCGGGCGCGGCGTGATTTGAAGTGACGCAGCAAACATAACCAAGGCAGGTCAACAGGGGTAGGTGCGGCGCGAACGATCTTCGCGCCGCGGGTACAGGCGCGTCCTTAGCCGGGCTCGCCGGGGGGCTGGAAGCGGATCGCAACCGGCGTGGACGACATCAACACAAGACGAGAATCACGATGAAAAAGCAGAAGACGATCGGGACGGCATCGAAGATGCTGCTTGCATGGGGACTACCGGCGCTCGCCGGCGTGTCGCTGACGGGCGTCGCGCACGCCGACGACGCGGCGCCGGCGCCGCTGACGGTCGCGCAGGCCGCGCCGGCCGCGCCGGCCGCCGGATCGGGCGCAACCGTTGCGCAGGCAACGACCCCGAACGCCATTGTCAACGCCGAGGCGACCCAGGCCGTCACGCCACCCGACGAGCCGTCGGCGCAGTCGAAATCGAACGGCTTCATTGCCGACAGCCATCTCGACTTCCTGTTCCGCAACTATGCGGACGTGCTCGACAACAAGGGCGGGCCGCATCGCCATGCGTGGGTCCAGGGCGCGATGGCGAACTTCGAGTCTGGCTATACGACCGGCCTGATCGGGATCGGCTTCGATGCGTCGTTGTATGCGGCGCTGAAGCTCGACGGCGGGCAGGGCGCCGGCAGCATGGTGCACATCGCGAAGGGTGGCGGCGGCGGCAACCAGCTCGCGTGGGCCTATCCGGGCATCTACGACATCAAGGCGCGCATCTCGAACACGGTGGTCAAGTACGGTCTGCAGGCCGTCGACAACCCGTTCATGGAGCAGCACGACAACCGCGCGCTGCCGCCGACGTTCCTCGGCGCGACGATCGTCAGCAACGAATTCAAGAACGTGATGCTCGAGGGCGGCAGCTTCACAAAGACCGACGCGCGCGGCCATACGACGCTCACCAACCTGACGACGCAATACGGCGGCACGCGCATCAATCGCCTGACTTACGTCGGCGGCACGTGGGACTACTCGCCGAACGGCGAAGTCGCGCTGTACGCGAACCAGGCCGACGACGTGTGGCACCAGTACTACGCGTCGGTGAAGCACAGCATCGGCAGCCCGCAGACGATCAAGTGGACCGGCTTCGGCAACGTCTACTCGACGCACGACACGGGCGATGCGCTGCAGGGCAAGATCAACAACAACGCGTACAGCCTGTCGCTGGCCGCGCAGCACGGCCCGCACGAGCTGCTGCTCGGCTTCCAGCAGGTGCTCGGCGATCAGTTCTTCGACTACCTGAACGAAACGAACGGCATCTTCCTGACCAACTCGATGGACGTCGACTACAACGCGCCGCACGAAAAATCGCTGCAGCTGCGTTACACGTTCTACGGCAAGGAAGCGGGCCTGCCGGGCTTCAAGGCGATGGTGTGGGGCGTGACGGGCTGGGGTGCGGACGGCAGCGCCGGCGCGGCGAACGACCCGAGCAAGTCGAGCATCTACTGGAGCAACGGTGCGCCGGTGCAGGGCCGTCACCACGAGTTCGGCTTCATCCCGTCGTACACGTTCCAGAGCGGCAAGCTGAAGAACACGAAGGTCACGTTCATCGCGATGTGGCACGCCGGTTCGGCGCACTACTCGGACGCGACGAACACCGAGTACCGTCTGGTCGTGAACCTGCCGCTGCACGCGTTCTGATGGAAGGGGGCGCAATGCCCCCTGTCTCGCAGCCGGCCCGCGATCGGTGCGATCAGGCCGGTTTGTGCCATCCCGCGACCGGCTCGCTCGCGGCAGGCGTTTCCTCCACGAGCGACGTGAGCTGGCGACCCGTATCGCGCCATGCGTCGAGGCCACCGCGCAGCGCGAGCGCGTCGGTGAACCCTGCATCGAGCAGGCGCTTCGCCATCAGTGCGGCCGTCACCTCGTTCGGGCACGAGCAATACACGACGAACTTCTGCGTGAGCGGATAGCGCGCGACGATGTCGGCGATCCGGCGCTCGTCGGCGAACTGCGCACCGGGAATCGTGAACGGGTCGAGCTTGCGGTGCTCGGGCGAGCGGACGTCGAGCACCACCGGGGCGGCGGTGTCGCGCAGCAGCACGTCGAGCTCGTCGACGCCGATCCGCGCGTTCGCGAGCTGGCGGATCAGCGCACGGCGGCGCATCCACCGCACGGCCGCATAGATTGCGAGCAGCGCGACGATGATCAGCAGCACCGCACGGCCGAGACGGCTCGCGCCGGCGAACAGCCAGTCGATCTGCCGGTAGAACACGAGGCCGGCCAGCAGCCCGACGATCGTCCACAGCGCGGCGCCGAGCGCGTCGTAGCCGGCGAACGTGCGATAGCGTGTGCCGAGCGCACCGGCCATCGGCACCGACACCAGCGACAATCCCGGAATGAAACGCGCGACCGCGAGCACGCGCACGCCGTAGCGGCCGAAGAAGCGTTCGGTCTTTTTCACGCAGGTATCGCGCGACAGCGACAGCCGACAGATCGTCTTCAGCGTGGTGCCGCCGTAACGCCGCCCGGCGACGTACCAGACCGTGTCGCCGATCAGCGCGCCGAGCACCGACAGCACCACGACCGTCACGAGCTGCGAGCCGATCATCGCCGGATGCATCGCCGACATCGCGCCGAACAGCACGAGCGTCGGCATCGCGGGCACCGGCAGGCCGATCGCCGCCGCGAGCACGTTGGCGAACACGAGAAGCGGCCCGTATTGGGCGACGAGGTCACGTAGGAGCATGACGGCTGGCCGAAAAGGAAACGCGTGGGCGGGAAATGCAGATGGGCCGATTATCGGCCTTTTTCGACACAGCGGCGGGAATGATGCAAAGCGCCTGACGGCGGCAGGGAGATGCGGGTGAGCCGGCGCATGGCGCGCGGCTCACCGTTCGGAATCACGAGGGCGTGCGGGCGAGCGATGCGGCGCCGTGGTTTTCGCCGGGCAGCTCGGCGCCGTGCGAGCGGATCGCCGCGATCAGTTCGGCCGGCGTGATCTCGTAGCGGACCTCGCGGTGGATGCCGGGCTTGCGTTCGTCGATCTCGATCAGCAGCACGCTCTTGCCGTCGCCGGTCGCTTCGAGCCGGAGCGAGCGCAGTTCGCGGCCGTCGGCCGCGTCGTGTTCGGTGAGCAGGGTCATTGCCCCGGATGAGCCGGTAGTGCGCATCGAACCTATCCTCGTGTCGTGGGTGCCTTGGCGGCAAGGATGTCTTTGTTGAATACAGCTTGACGCAGTTTAACGCGAACAGGCCGCAAAACGGAGCATTTTCGAGGGGGTGAAATGAGGGCTGAACCACCGATCCTTCTGATGTTTGAGCCGCGCCGGGCGGGCGTCTGCGCCGGATCGGGCGCCGGCCGAAACCGGTGCCCGAGCGGCGTTCGCGGCCACGCCGACGCGGGCGGCGACACGCGCTGCGCCGCGCGTCGCCGCGGCGGCGTCAGAAGCGGTCGGCGAGCCCCATCGCCGGGTCGCTGACCGAGTGGCGGCCGGTTTCGACGCGGCCGGCCACGCGGCGCGAGAAGCTCGCGTCGCTGTCGGCGGTGACGATGAAGTCGTACCAGTGGCCGGTTGAGTCGAGCTTCCAGTGCAGTTCGGACTGGTCGCCGGCGCGCACCGCGACGGTCCACGTGGTGCCGGTGCCATGGCCGTTGCCCTGGTCCTGGGCGTGATCGTTTTCATTGTCGTGGCCATGGCCGTGGCCGTCGTTTCCGCCGCGCCCGGACAGCGGCCCGTAGACCTGGTTCGACTTCACCGTGAAACGCACCGTGCCGCCGCCGTCGTTGCGCAGCCGCAGGTGGAGGTTGCCGCTCGCGCCCGCATAGCCGACGCGGACTTCCGGATGCGGCGCGCGAGCGCCGGCCAGGCGGCTCAGGTCGCCGGTGAAGCGGCGGTGATAGCCGTTCGGACCGAGCACCCACAGGTCATATTTACCGCCGTCGTCGGCGCGCGCGGCCCAGTCGCCGTGCAGCGTCTTGCCGGGCTCGACGACGTAGCGTTGCGGCAGCCGGTCGAGGTGCAGCTTGTCGTAGACGTGGAACACGGCGGCGGCGCGGCCGGTGTTCGCGAACTTCAGCGTGACCGTGCCGGCGCCGGCATCGGTGCGCGCGCTCGCGTGCAGTTCGTACGGCAGGGCGCGCGACGGGCGCACGCCGGTTGCCTGCGCGGGCAGCGCGGGCGTGGCGGGCGGCACGATCTTCGGCGCGGTTTGCTGCGCGGCGCTCAGCGCGTCGACCTGGCTTTTCGTCGTACGGCCCGCGAGCGTCGGCAGCGGCTCGTCGTTCGGCGTGCGGAAATTGAACGCGCTCGTCAGGTCGCCGCACACCGCGCGGCGGTACGCGCTGATCTGCGGCTCCGCGACGCCGAAGCGCGTCTCGAGGAAGCGCAGCGTCGACGTATGGTCGAACACCTGCGAGTTGACCCAGCCGCCGCGGCTCCACGGCGACACGATCCACATCGGCACGCGCGGGCCGGGGCCGTACGGGCGGCCGTCGGCTGCCGGCTGGCTCGACGTGGCCGGCGTGAAGTCGTGGTACTCGACCGCGACGTCGGCGGCCGACAGCGTATGGCCGCCCGCGAGCGTGCCGTCGGCGTTGCGCGACGGCACGGCCGGCGACGGCATGTGGTCGAAGAAGCCGTCGTTCTCGTCGTAGTTGACCAGCAGCACGGTCTTGCTCCAGACCTCCGGGTTCGCCGTCAGCGCGTCGAGCACGGCCTGCACGTACCAGCCGCCCTGCGCGGGGCTCGACGGCCCCGGGTGCTCGCTGTACGCGGACGGCGGGATGATCCACGACACTTCCGGCAGCTTGCCGTCGCGGATGTCGTCGCGGAACGTTTCGAGAAAGCCGTACGGCATCGTGTTGCCGAAGCCCTTCGCGAGCGGGCTCAGCGGATCGTCGATCGCGGGGTCGTAGAACGCGCCGGCCGCCGTCACCGGCTGCGTGATATCGGTCGACGCGACGTACGCGGGCCGGCGCGCGGCCGGCATCTGCTCGATCGCCGCGCGCCAGTGGCGGAAGCTCATCATCTCGTTGCAGCCGAAGTTGTCGATCAGGCTCTGGTAGACCTTCCAGTTCACGCCCGCCTGTTGCAGCCGGTCGGCATAGGTCGTCCAGGTCCAGCCCTGGCTCGACGGGCCGATGTCGTTGCCGCCGTTGAACTGGTTGTTCAGCGCGGCGATCTTCACGCGGTTGCCGTCGGCCGGGCTGACGCCGTTCGGGCCGTTGGTGCCGCTCCAGTAGAACAGGCGGTTCGCGATCGTGCCCGTGTGCATCCCGCAGTGGTAGTGGTCGCACAGCGTGAACGCATCGGCGAGCGCGCGCTGGAACGGCACTTCGGCCGCGTCGTAATAGCCCATCGACAGCGGCGTCTTCGCGTCGGGCCAGCGGTTCATCCGGCCGTGATCCCACGCGGCCTGCGCATCGGCCCACGTGTGCGGCGTGCCGCCCGCGCGCTGCGCGTTGCCCTGGCGCGCGTCCAGGTGATACGGTGTCACGATCGCGGCGGGCGTCGCCTTCGTGTACGCCTGATGGAACACGTCGCGGCCGTTCGGCGACGGCACCGCGAAACGGTCGCCATAGCCGCGCACGCCCTTGAACGTGCCGAAGTAGCTGTCGAACGCGCGGTTCTCCATCATCAGCAGCACGACGTGCTTGACGTCCTGGATGGTTCCCGTTTCGTGGAAGGCGGGAATGGCGAGCGCGCGGCGAATGCTCGGCGGAAACGCGGACAGCGCGGCGGCGGCGAGGCCGGAGCCGGCGGTCTGCTGAAGGAATTTGCGGCGTGACGTCATGGCGTTCGGATCCTGTGAGGGTGGGAGCGTTCGTGAGTTCGTCTGGCGGCGCCCGGGCGTCGTCCCGCCCCGGGACGATTCGCGATGCGTGCGCGTTCGGGGCATCGGCTGCGCGTCGCGCGGATGCAGCGGCCTCGCCGTCGCGATCCTGCGCACCGCACGCTCGTGATGCGCGGGCCAGGGGCGGCACACATCGGGCCGGCGTATGCCGGGCTGGGGCGGCGCCCAGTCTAGGGAGGCGGCATGACGTCGACATGATGAAGAAATGACATCGCATGTCGCGTACGTGACGTTGCGCGCGCAACGATTCGCTCAAGGGCGAATGCGAGGTCGAAAATGGTAAGAAATTACCGATCTTCGCAGATGTGATCGGTCAGAATTTTCCGGATTTTGCGGGGGTGGCGCGTGCGCGTTTCGTTGCGGATGCAACCTGACGGGCGGCGGTGTGACACCCGTGTTTCGAATGCGTGAAATCGGCTAAGCTCGATGCATTGCTGCGCGCCTGCGCAGTCCGCGCCTGTGGCGCGACTTTTCGGAACCGGCCCACCCATGACCGATATCAGGATCCGGCACAGCGAGACGCACGACGTCGACGCGATCCGGCAGATCGCCGCGCATCCCGCGGTGTACATGAATACGTTGCAGCTTCCTTTTCCGTCGCTCGAAAAATGGCGGAAGCGGCTCGACGACGTGCGCGAGCACGGCGTGAGCCTCGTCGCCGACATCGACGGCACGGTGGTCGGCCATCTCGGCCTGCATCCCGAGCCGAATCCCCGCCGGCGCCACGCGGCGGCGCTCGGCATGATGGTCGACGCGACTCGTCATGGGCGCGGCATCGGCGGCCGGCTGCTCGCGGCCGCGATCGATCTCGCGGAGAACTGGCTGAACATCACGCGTCTCGAGCTGACCGTGTTTGTCGACAACCGCGCGGCGATCGCGCTTTACGAGAAACACGGTTTCCGCATCGAAGGCGAATCGCCGGGTTACGCGTTGCGCGACGGCGTGCATGCGTCCGTGTATCACATGGCCCGGATCAAGGCGCGGCAATGAAGGGCTGGCCGTCGCGGACGTGACGGCACGCGGCCGCGACGCCGCGCGTCATATTCAATCGAGAATTCGTTCGTTTTCCTTCGGCTGTACCCGTCGTATCGTCGAACGATTTGCCGGTCGCCGCGGCCGGCTTCGTTTTCCGTATCGATGCATGCGCGGCACCGCATGTCGGCCGGCTTCATCGTCGTCGCATCACGGCCCTCGTTGCGTACGCGGCATCCCCTGAAACCGTCTTTTTCAACGGAACCCGCTTCGATGAAAACCGTACTCCGCAATCTCACCGCCGCCTGCCTGTTCGCTGCCGCCGGTGCGGCGCTTGCCGCTGCCGCGCCCACCGGCGCCCCGGTGGCGAACGCATCGCCCGACGGTGCGCATCTGCCGCCCGGCATCGCGTGGCAACACGGCGACGTCGATGCCGCGTTCGCGCTCGCGAAGCGCGAGGGCAAGCCGCTGCTGCTGTACTGGGGCGCGGTATGGTGTCCGTCGTGCAACCAGGTGAAGTCGACGATCTTCAGCCAGCAGGCATTCAAGACACGTTCGTCGTTCTTCGTGCCCGTGTATCTCGACGGCGATACCGAAAGCGCGCAGAAGCTCGGCGAGCGGTTCAAGGTGCACGGCTATCCGACGATGATCCTGTTCCGCCCCGACGGCACCGAAGTCACGCGGCTGCCGGGCGAAGCCGATCTCGACCGCTACATGCAGGCGCTGTCGCTCGGGATGACGGCCGCGCATCCGGTGCGGCAGACGCTCGCGACGGCGCTGAAGAACGGCGCGTCGCTGACGCCGGACGAATGGCGCCTGCTGGCCGACTATTCATGGGATACCGACGGTGCGCTGCCGGTGCCGGCCGATCGCGTCGCCGAGACGCTGCAGTCGCTCGCGCAACGCGCACGGGCGGTGGGGGCGAAAGCCGAATCGGCGCGCTTCGCGCTGAAGTCGGCGGTGGTCGCCGCGTCGGACGACCCGGCGCAGGCCGGTGCGCTCGACAAGGCCGCGCTGGCCGATTCGCTGCGCGCGGTGCTGCACGATCCCGCGCTGTCGCGGGCTGATTCGGACGTGCTGGTCGCGGCGCCGGCACGCGTGGTCGCGTATCTCGGCGGCGGCGGCGACGCGCAGCGCACGAAGTTGCGCGGCGCGTACGACACGGCGCTGGCGCGCCTGTCGACCGACGGCACGCTGTCGTCGATCGACCGGCTGATGGCGCTGCACGGCCGCGTGCTGCTCGCGCGCGGCGACGCCCGCAAGGGCGCACCGCCCGCCGCACCGGCGCTCGCCGAAACCGCGCGCAAACAGATCGCCGCGTCGGTGCAGGGCGCGGCGAACGCGTACGAGCGGCAGGCGCTCGTCAGCGAAGGCGCGGACACGCTCACCGACGCGGGGCTGTACGACGAATCGGATGCGTTGCTGAAGGCCGAGCTGCCGCGTTCGTCCACGCCGTACTACTTCATGTCGGGGCTCGCCGCGAACGCGAAGGCGCGCGGCGACAAGGCGGCCGCGCTCGACTGGTATCGCAAGGCGTACGACGCGGCGAGCGGGCCGGCGACGAAGCTGCGCTGGGGCGCGACTTACTTTGCGAATGCGGTCGAACTGGCGCCGGACGATTCGGCGCGCATCGAAGGGATTGCGGCCAGTGTGCTCGCGCAGGCCGACAAGACCCGCGACGCGTTCTACGGTGCGAACCTGCGCGCGCTGACCAAGGTCGTCACGCAGCTGAACCGCTGGCGTGGCAGCGGCGCGCACGATGCGTCGGTGAGGTCGGTCGTGAAGCAGTTCGACGGCGTGTGCGGGAAGCTGCCGACGGGCGATCCGCAGGCGGCGGCGTGCGCGAAGCTGATCCAGCCCGTGAAGGCGTAACGGCGCGCCGAGGGGGGCCGAGGGAGCGTCGAGCGGGCCGACGCCGGATTAGCGGCCCGACTCCGACGACGCGCCGCGATCGCTGCCGTATCCGGCATCGTGCTGACGGGCGATCTTCGCTTCGGCGGATACGATGCTGGCCGGATAGAACCAGTCGCTCGACTGGAAGCCGGCCTGCTTGAGCGCCTTGACTTCGGCGTGGACCTGCGCGCGTGTGAGCGGCGGGTTCGACTGGGCCTGCGCGGCGAACGGGGCCGAGACGGCCAGGGCGATGGCAATGGCTTGGATCAGGCGCTTCATGATGCGGACCTCCACGATTTCCGGTGAATCGCGGCGCGTCGTTCGTCGAAGCGTCGCGCGATGTCGAAACCAGTGTAGGCCGGCGCGGGCGTGCGAAAAATGCGATCGCGCCCAACGCAGTGTTTTGCTGCGGGCAACAATGGGTGGCGGCCGGGCGAGTGACGGCTCGGACGACTGCCGGCGTGTCGATTTGGCGTAGGGAAATGAAATCGGACCGGATGCGCGTGCCGGAATCCGTTCCGGTGCGCATGCGGTCCGATCTCGAAAGACGAGAAGGCGGCGCGCGAAACGCCGCCCTGATGCCAATGTTTACACGAGCCCCGTCGCGTAGTACACGGCGATCACGAAGAATACCGCGAGCGTCTTGATGACGGTGACCGCGAAGATGTCGCGATACGACTCGCGGTGCGTGAGGCCCGTGACGGCGAGCAGCGTGATGACCGCGCCGTTGTGCGGCAGCGTGTCCATGCCGCCGCTCGCCATCGCGACGACCCGGTGCAGCACGTCCATCGGGATGTTGGCCGCTTGCGCGCCCTTGATGAACAGGTCCGACATCGCGGCGAGCGCGATGCTCATGCCGCCGGACGCGGAGCCCGTGATGCCCGCGAGCGAGCTGACCGACACGGCTGCGTTGACGAGCGGGTTCGGGATGCTCTTCAGCGCGTCGCTGACGACGAGGAAGCCCGGCAGCGCGGCGATCACGCCGCCGAAGCCGTATTCCGACGCGGTATTCATCGCGGCGAGCAGCGCGCCGGCGACGGCGGCCTTCGAGCCTGTCGCGAAGCGGCCGCTGACGCGCTTGAACGCGGTCAGCAAGACCAGCACGATACCGAGCAGCAGCGCGGCCTCGACCGACCAGATCGCGACGACCGTCTTGATCGACGTCGTGATCGGCGCATGCACGCCCGGCAGCACTTCCGGCGCGACCGTGTACGACGCGGCGCCGTACCACTGCGGGATCAGCTTCGTGAACGCGAAGTTCGACACGCCGACGAGGATCAGCGGCAGGATCGCCAGCGCGGGGTGCGGCAGCGCCTTTGCCTCGACGCGCTCCGGCTCGTTGACGAGCGACGTGCCGTAGCCCTCGCCCTTCGCCATCGCCGAACGGCGGCGCCATTCGAGATACGTGAGGCCGATGACGATGATGAACAGCGAGCCGATCGTGCCGAGCGCGGGCGCGGCCCAGGCAGTCGTCTTGAAGAACGTGGTCGGGATGATGTTCTGGATCTGCGGCGTGCCGGGCAGCGAATCCATCGTGAACGAGAACGCGCCGAGTGCAATCGCGCCGGGCATCAGCCGTTTCGGGATGTTGCTCTGACGATAGAGTTCGGCCGCGAACGGATAGACCGCGAACACCACGACGAACAGCGATACGCCGCCATAGGTGAGCAGCGCGCACACCGCGACGATCACCGCATTCGCGCGCGAGCGGCCGATGTAGCGGATCGCCGCATGGACGATCGACTCGGAGAACCCGGACAGTTCGATCACCTTGCCGAACACGGCGCCGAGCATGAAGACCGGGAAATACAGTTTGACGAAGCCGACCATCTTCTCCATGAAGATGCCGGAGAAGACCGGTGCGACGGCGGCGGGTTCGGTCAGGAGCACCGCGCCGAGCGCGGCGATCGGCGCGAACAGGATCACGCTGTAGCCGCGATACGCGGCAAACATCAGGAACGCCAGCGCGGCGAGGACGATCACGAAAGACAAGGGAGTCTCCTAATGGCTTTGGTTGTTGTTCGATCGCGCGGTGCGTCGCGGACCAGCTCAGGTTAGTGCAGGTTTCGTGCCATCGGCCGGATTGCGCCGCCGGACAGGGGTCCGCCGGCAGCCGGCGGGCCCGCGCCGGTGCAGGTCTGACGATTCTACATAAAACGTCTCCATCTGGAGACGTTTTAGCCGTCCGGTCACCCGTCGAAATCGTGCCGGGCTTTCCCGGACAACGCATTGCGGCGAGTCTCCAGAGTGAGATAATCCGTCTCGTTCCGGAGACATCCGGCCGACGATACATGGAGACGAAGACACGATGATGAACGACTGGATCCGCCTGCCCGTGAACTACGGCGACGTGCTGCGGCGCGCTGCCGAGTCGCTGTTCCGGACCTTCGAGGATTCGAGTGCGGGCACGGTGGTCGTCGATCGCGACGCGCGCGTCGTGTGGATGAACGAGCGTTACGCGGCACGCTTCGGTTTCGCCGATCCGCAGCAGGCCGTCGGCCTCGACTGCGAGGCCGTGATCCCGAACAGCCTGATGCGCGAGGTCGTGTCGACCGGGCAGCCGATCCTGCTCGACATCATGGAGACGGGCCGCGAGCCGCTCGTCGTCACGCGCCTGCCGTTGAAGAACGAGGCCGGCGAGACGGTCGGTGCGATTGGCTTCGCGCTGTTCGACCAGTTGAAGACGCTCACGCCGATTTTTTCCCGCTACGCGCAGCTTCAGCAGCAACTGATCGCGACGCAGCGCTCGCTCGCCCAGGCGCGCCGCGCGAAATACACGTTCGCGAGCTTCGTCGGCACGAGTGCCGCGAGCCTCGAGACCAAGCGCCAGGCGCGCCGCGCGGCGCAGGTCGATTCGCCGGTGCTGCTGCTCGGCGAGACGGGCACCGGCAAGGAGCTGCTCGCCCACGCGATTCACGCGGCGTCGGCGCGTGCGCTCCAGCCGCTCGTGACCGTCAACGTCGCCGCGATTCCCGACACGCTGCTCGAAACCGAATTCTTCGGCGCGGCGCCCGGTGCGTACACCGGCGCCGATCGCAAGGGGCGCGTCGGAAAATTCGAGCTGGCCGATCGCGGCACGCTGTTTCTCGACGAGATCGGCGACATGCCGCTGCCGTTGCAGGGCAAGCTGCTGCGTGTGCTGCAGGACAAGGAGTTCGAGCCGGTCGGCTCGAACCGGTTCGTGCGCGCGGACGTGCGCATCATTGCCGCCACGTCGGCCGACCTGCCGGCGCTCGTGGCGGCCGGGCGGTTTCGCGCGGATCTCTATTACCGGCTGAACGTGCTGACGATTCATGCGCCGCCGTTGCGCGAGCGCGCCTCCGACATCGCGGCGCTCGTCTACGCGACGCTCGAGGAGCTGGCGGCCCAGCACGGGCGCGCCGCGCACTGCGAGCTGACCGACGATGCGCTGCGGATGCTGTGCGCGTATCCGTGGCCCGGCAACGTGCGCGAGTTGCGCAATACGCTCGAACGCGCGCTGATGCTGTCGGACCGTTCGGTGATCGATGCGCGCGCGCTCGCGCCGTTTCTCGGGCCGGTGCGTGTCTCGCCGGACGGCGCGGGGCCGGCACAGCGGGTTGCCGCGGTGCCGGCCGAGCAGCGCGCGGGCGATGCGTCGACGGCATCCGGTGCGTCGGCCGCGTCGTATGCCGATGCACTGGCGGCGTGGGAGCGCCAGTTCCTGACCGATGCGCTGGCGGCCTGTGACGGGAAGGTAATTGAAGCGGCCGCGCGTATCGGGATCGGCCGCGCGACGCTGTACAAGAAACTGGCGGCGCTCGGTATCGACCGGTAGGCCGATCGGCGATGCCGATGCGGCTCGACGTAACGCATCGAACAGGAGGTCACGATGAAGCGGATCGGCATTGCAGGATGGCTCACCATGTTGCTGGCGAGTTCCGTACTCGCTCAGGCCGGCGACGCCGATGCGCCCGAAGCGCGGCGCAACTGGTACAACGATCCGTTCGTCGCGCTGTCGCAGGACGTGGCCGAATGCCCGTTGCCGCTCGGCCCGTGGATGACGCGCGCCGAGATGACGGACGATGCGCACTACCGCGCCGAACGCGGCACGACCTGCTGGCTCGCCCATCGCTGCACGAAGCCGAACTCGTATATGTATGACGCGTCGATCGCCGAGGCGGCGAAGGCGCGCTTCGCCGGTTCCGATCGCCTGCGCGGCACGAGCCTGTGGATCACCGTGCAGCGACGGTTTATCTACGTCGAAGGATGCGCGAATACGACGTTCGATAGCCAGGCGCTGCAACGCGAATTCGAGGCGCTTCCGGACGTCGAGCAGGTTTTCGTTCGCATCACCGATGATCCGCGCAAGCGCTTGCCGTACAAGGCGCGCGGGCAACCCGACCGCACGCCGGACTGACGGCCGAAGGGCTGCCCATGGCATACTCGCGACATTCAAAAAAAGGTTGACGGGAAGAACAATGAAACACATGCTTGCGTCGGTCTGTCGGTGGCCTCGGGCGGCCGTGATGTTGGCTCTGGTTGCAGGGCTCGGCGGGTGCGGTGGCAGTGCTCCGCTGTTCACTTCGGACGGGCGCCCGACCACTCAGGTGCAATGCACCGGCAGCGACTGGAGCAATTGCACGGACAATGCCCGGGCCATGTGCAACGGCGATTTCGAAGTGATCCAGCAATCGACGGATGACGCCGTGCGAAATCTTCTCTTCGCATGCAAGAAGAAGAGCGGCTATTGATCCCGAAATGACCGGCTGAGGAGACCACGATCGGGGAAGCGCTTTTCTGTTTGCTTTGAGTCACTTGTTTTTCACGAATAACACTCACGGAGTCCCATCCATATGGCGACCTACAGGCAACTGAGCGCGCAGCTCGAACGGCTCCAGCAAAAAATCGACAAGGAACGTGAAAAGGCGATTGCCGACGCGATTGCGGATATCCGCGCGAAAATCGACGAATACGACATTACGCCGGAAGAGCTCGGTTTTCTCCCGGCAGGATCGGCCGCCGCCGCGAAGCCGAAGCGGACCTTGCCGCCGAAGTACCTGAACCCGAAGACGGGCGAAACCTGGAGCGGCCGCGGGCGGGCGCCGGCATGGCTGGGCAAGAATCGCGGACGTTTCCTGATCAAGGACTGACTCCCGAAAATCCTCACCTTTCGTGTGCCGACTGACGGTGCGAACGGCCATGCGGCGTTCGCACCGTTTTGTTTTGGCGCAATCGTCATGCGATTTTCCCTGGCGAATGGAAGTGCGATGCCGCGCAATTGACGGATTCCGTTTTGCGAATTCGCTGCGATCCGGCCGCATATTGCGGGGAATTCCCGTAAACAACCGCGTAATGGCGCAATGCACGCGCATTGGCATTCGCGTTTTTCGCGGTGCATGCCCGACGCGGATTTTCATCACCTTTCGCGTGTTTGCGCAGTGTGTCGTGCGATTCCCGAAGATACTCACCATGGCTCCTGTAAATCCTCACCTCTGAGAAAGCGGCTGCAGCGTCGTGCCGCGTTGCGTGCATCGTGCGAGCGGCGCGGCGATGCCTGCCCGCGTGGGTTGCAGTCCATGGTGCGAGCATTGACGCTCGTCGAACAGTCGGCCGTTCGGCATATAGGCAGTCGCAGGCGCTTCGCCTATGCTTGGGGTTCGCGTCGATCGGCGCACGGCCTGCGTGGCCGCATGCCGATCGTGTCGTCTTTCGTCACCGCAGGGAGCCGATGTGACCGTTCGCCATCTCGATGCGTTGTTCCAGCCCAAGTCCGTTGCGGTCGTCGGCGCGTCGTCGCGCGCGGGCAGTATCGGCGCGATGGTGTGGTCGCGTGTGCTCGACGGTGCGTTCCAGGGGCCCGTGTGGCCGGTCAATCCGAAATATCGCGAGCTGGACGGGCATACGGTCGTCTCCGATGTCGACCGGCTGCCCGCGCCGCCGTCGGTTGCCGTGATCTGCACGCCGCCCGCGACCTGGGCCGGCATCGTGCGCAAGCTCGGTGAGCTGGGCACGCGCGTCGCGGTGATCGTCGGCGAGGCGCGCACCGAGGCCGATCGCGCCGCGGTCGATCGCACGCTGAAGGCGGCGAAGCCGTTCGTGCTCCGTATCGTCGGGCCGGGCAGTCTCGGCGTGTTGTCGCCCGCGCGGCATGCGCATTTCGGCGCGCCTGCATATACGGCGCGGTCGGGCGGCGTCGCATGGGTGTCGCAATCGAATGCATTGACGAACGCGGTGCTTGGCTGGGCCGATGCGCGGGGCCTCGGCTTTTCGCATGTCGTCGCGCTCGGCAGCGAATCCGATGTCGATGCGGGCGACGTCCTCGACTATCTGGCAAGCGATCCCGGCACGCGCGCGATCCTGCTCGAACTCGATACCGTGCGCGCGGCGCGCAAGTTCATGTCAGCGGCGCGCGCGGCCGCCCGCAACAAGCCGGTGCTCGCGCTGCGCACCGGCCGTGCCGATCCCGGCGACGCGCTCTACACGGCGGCGTTCCAGCGCGCGGGCATGGTGCGCGTCGATGCGCTCGACGATCTGCTCGACGAAATCGAGACGCTCGGCGTCGGCCGCGTCACCGCACGGGGGGCGGCGACGCTCGTGACGAGCGATGCGGGCGTGGCGAAACTCGCGGTCGATGCGGTGGCCGACGTGCGCGACGTGCTGACCGACTGGTCGCCCGCGGCAACGTCGGCCGTCGCGGCCGCGTTGCCGCATCTCGCGGCGCCAGCCAATCCGCTTACGCTGGGCGACGATGCGCGCCCCGAGCACTTTGCCGCGGCAATCAAGGCGCTCGCCCCGTTTCCGCAGACGGGCACGCTGTTCGTCGTTCATTCCACTTCGCACAGCGCGCCGGCCGATTCGGTCGCGCGCACGCTGATCGACTCGCGGCAGTATGCGCATCGCGGCATCCTCGCGTGTTTCTTCGGGGCGGTCGACGCGGCGACCCGCGATGCGCTGCACGCGAACGGCATCCCGGTGCACACGACGCCGCAGCGGCTCGCACGCGCGTATGCGCGTCTCGTCGACTACAACCTCGGGCGCCAGTTGCTGATGCAGACGCCGGAGGGCACGCCGCTGCAGCCGGCCGAGTGCGTGGCGTCCGCCCAGGCCGACGCACGCCGCATGGTCGAAGCCGGTCAGCATGAACTGGCCGGCGAAGCCGCGCTGCGCTGGTTGTCCCGTTTCGGTCTGCAGGGCGAGCAGCCCAACGAACCGGCCGGCAAGAAGGTCGTCGACATCACGGTCGACATGTACGACGATTCGAATTTCGGTCCGGTGTTTCGCTATGCCGTGCCGCCGGCCGATGGCGTATCGGCGCCGTTCGTCGTCTACGGCCTGCCGCCGCTGAACACGGTGCTCGCCCGCGCGGTGATGGAGCGCTCGCCGTATGCGCGCAGGACGTCCGTCGAGCCGACGCTCGACGCGCTGACGGCACTGTCGCAGGTCGTCTGCGACGTGCGCGAAGTCGTCGCGATGTCGGTCACGCTGCGCGTGCTGTCCGATCGCGCATGGGTGGTCGCGCCGCGCATCACGCTGGCGTCGGGGCGCAGCCGGCTCGCGATCATGCCGTATCCGCGGCACCTCGAGCAGACGCTCGAGTGGCGTGGCGAGACGGTGACGATCCGTCCGATCCGTCCGGAAGACGAGGCCGCACACAACGAACTGCTCGGTGCGATGACGCCGGAAGATTTGCGGATGCGTTTCTTCGGCGCGGTGCGCAGCTTCGACCATTCGCAGGTGGCGCGCATGACGCAGATCGACTACGACCGTGAGATGGCTTTCATCGTGTCGTTCACCGATGTGTCGGGGCGCGACCACACGCTCGCGGTCGCGCGTGCGGTCGCCGATCCCGACAACGAGACGGCGGAGTTCGCGATCGCGGTACGGCCCGATCAAAAGGGCAAGGGGCTTGGCCGGCTGATGATGACCCGCATCATCGACTACGCGCGCTCGCGCGGCACTGCCTGGATGGTCGGCGAGGCGCTGCGCGAGAATTCGGCGATGATCTCGCTCGCGAAATCGTGCGGGTTTGCGGTGTCGACGACGGAGGAGCCCGGCGTCGTGGGTTTCAGGATGAAGTTGCAGCCGTAGGCGTCGGTTTCAGGTCTGGCGCTTGGGGCAGAGCGTGGTGTCGATGCGTCCGAACGTTTCGCCATGTCGGATGCTAAATAAGGAATGCAAAGCGTTCGAGCCTGTCTCGAAGCAAAGCGTCTGTCAACGTGTCGGACCTGTCGGTCGAAGCGATACCGTAACGCACGCATGGCGTCCGGCGATGCTCACGCCGTGCTGCGATATTCGTCCGCCGCAGCCGTTTCAACCGATGTGCGTGCAGGCATTCGCTACCGTATTCCGGCCTCGCATTTTCAGAGCCGTCACCAAGGTGAGACTTTTCGGGAGCGGCGAGTGAGCTTTTTCGGGACAGCGTGGTGAGCCGATACGGGAGCGTTCGGTGAGCTTTCCCGGAACGGTTGGTGAGCACCTGCGGGAGAGGCCGGTGAGCCTTTCCGGGAGGCCTCGGTGAGCACTTGCGGGAGCGATTGGTGAGGACGTTCGGGAGGCGTCGGTGAGTGTCTCCGGGAGCCTTGGGTGAGGCTTTTCGGGAGACCGTGGTGAGCGCTTGCAGGATGCCGAGGTGAGCTTTTTCGGGAGCATGCGAACGCATGGCTCCCAGGGGCGCGGCGCCGGCCCATGCCGGCGTGACGCGCGGGTGCGGGCACGCAGGAACCGTGCCCGCGATCACATTCACGCGGCGAGCTTCGATGCCGCGTCGTTCACCTGGTCGCGCGAAATCGCGAGTTCCTCGAGGTGCGAATCGGCATAGATGGCACCGGTTTCGCGCTCGAGGCGGGCGATCGTGAGCGCGCAGCGCGCGGTGTCTTTCGGCATCGCGATGAAGCGTTTGACCGACTCGCCGGACGTGAACGCGTCGAACAGTGCGCCGCGCACGTCGTCCGGAAGCGTCTTGGTCCACTGGTACGGCTTGCCGTTGAACGTGATCGACGGCGGCAGAGTGCGTTCCTTCTTGGTCGCCGTGATGAGCCCGTAGGTGCGGGCCGCGTCGCCGATCTGCTCGGGCGAGAAGAGTTCGTCAGGCGTGATGTCGAACTGCTCGATGTAGTTTTCGATCGCCTGCATGGCGGCGGCACGATCGTCGCGCTTTTTCTGCGCGCGCGCGACGATATCGCGCAACTCGTCCGCTTCCTCGGGCGTGATCGTGAAGCTTGCCTGCTTCTGCTGAAGTTCGGAGAAACGCTGGAATTCTTGATCGTTCAGAAGTTTGGCCATGACATCCATCGGACACGACGGCCGCGACAACCGGCCGCCGTAGTTTTTGAGAGGGCCGCTATTCTAGCGTAGCGCCGCGGGTGCCCGATGCGGCATCGCGCATCGGGCACCGCACGGGCGTCGCATACACCCGGCGCCGGCGCCGCTGTGCCGTGCCCGCTGCACTTTGCCGGGTAACCCGCGCGTCAGCAGGTCTCGGTGCGGCACATCGACAGATGGGCGGCCGTGTCGCGCAGTGCGCCGACGACCCCGTCGACGGACGGCGCCATGTGCGCATCGATCCGGCGCATGTACGGGCACGTCAGCACCGCGATCGCGTGGCCGGCCGGCCCGAGGATCGGCACGGTCAGGTCGGTCACGCCGTACGCTTGCCGGCTGTCCTGACGCAGATAGCCGGACTGCCGGATGGACTGACACGCATTCGCGAGCTCCTGTTCGTTCAGCGGCGCCTCGCCCCTGACCTTGTGGTGCTCGGCCAGCATGTGCGCGCGTTGCTCGGCGCCCTGGAACGCCAACATCATGCGCCCCGATGCCGTATCGGCGAGGCCGACGCGCGAGCCGAGCCGGACCGACACGCCCCACGGGCCGGGCCCGTCCACCTGCGCGATCACGAGCAGGTTGCCGCGATCGTAGACGGACAGGTGGCACGACTGCTCGGCGGCATCGGCGAAGCGCTGCATCGGCGGCAGTGCCTCGGCGATCAGCCGGTTCATCGGCGGATGCCGGTGCGCAAGCGCGAACAGCTTGAGGCTGAGCGTGTAGCGGTCGCCGCCGGTCGAACGCATCACGTAGCGGCGCGCGACGAGGCGTTCGAGCATCCGGTAGATTTCGCTCGCGTTACGGCCGAGTTCCTTCGTGATTTCGGTGCGGGTGAGTCCTTCTTTCTGCTCGGACAGGAGTTCGAGGATGTCGAGGCCCTTGTCGAGCGCGGGTGCGCGATAGCGGTCGATAGCGGCCATCGATTCCCGTGCGTCGCTGCCGGGAAGCGGGTCGTTGGTTGTCTGCATTGTCGGTGTGAGGTTGGGGGATTGCCGTCGATCGGTTGGCGACGCACGCTGGCCGGTTCTGCACGCGTATAGGGCGGCTCCGCGTATGGCTATGAAAGCCATCCGTACGAGCTTAGCAATAAACATCCAGTGTGCAATGCAGCGTCTTTTTACCGATCGTTACCGAACAAGAACGGATAAGCAAACGTTTTCGATGACAGGGGCACCCCGAATAGCCAGTATTCATGTGCCGATGGCAGGCGCGGCCGCGCACGACTGCCGATCGATCGACGGTGGGGCCGCGCATGCTGCGCCGCAGTGTCGGCAGGCGCACCAATAGTCGGTATCCGTCGCGCGTCATTTCACGGCGCGCGGCCGATGGTACAAAGGCTTGCGGGCCAGCGACGGCGCGGCCGCGCGTGCAGCCGGCCGGCATGGCCCGGCACGCGTCGCGGATGCCGGGCCGTCGTCGCCGATGCGCAGACCGGCGGCCGCCCGTTCGATGCGCGCCGTACCGTCGTACGGCGCCGCGATCGCTGCGCCCGCGCGACTCTCGCGCGTCGACGGCATGCCGCATGCGGCGCCGACGCGTGCACTCGACGATCGACAACCCGTCCGGCGCGCGGCCGCGAAAGGCCACGGCGGCCGGTATCCTGTCCCATTCGACAACAGAGGTTAAGCACGATGAAACTGCTTCGCTATGGCCCGTCCGGCCAGGAAAAGCCCGGCGTCCTCGACGCGGCCGGCCGGATTCGCGACTTGTCCGCGCATGTGCAGGATCTTGCCGGTGAGGTGCTGTCCGACGCGGGTCTCGCGCGGCTGCGCGCCATCGATCCGGCCACGCTGCCGCTCGTGTCCGGCGAGCCGCGCATCGGCGCGTGCGTCGGTCAGGTCGGCAAGTTCATCGGCATCGGCCTGAACTACGCCGACCACGCAGCCGAAGCCGGCATGGCGGTGCCGAAGGAGCCGGTCGTGTTCGGCAAGTGGACGAGTTCGATCTGCGGCCCGAACGACGGCATCGACATCCCGAAGGGGTCGGTCAAGACCGATTGGGAAGTGGAGCTGGGTGTCGTGATCGGCGCGAAGTGCAAGGACGTCGACGAGGCGCGCGCGCTCGATTACGTCGCGGGCTACTGCGTCGTCAACGACGTGTCCGAGCGCGAATGGCAGATCGAGCGCGGCGGCCAGTGGGACAAGGGCAAGGGCTTCGACACGTTCGGCCCGCTCGGCCCGTGGCTCGTCACGCGCGACGAAGTACCCGATCCGCAGCGTCTCGACCTGTGGCTCGAAATCGACGGCCACCGTTATCAGAGCGGCAACACGCGCACGATGGTGTTCACGGTCGCGCAACTGATCGCGTATCTGTCGACCTGCATGACGCTGCAGCCGGGCGACGTGATCACGACCGGTACGCCGCCGGGTGTCGGCATGGGCATCAAGCCGTCGCCGGTGTTCCTGAAGGCCGGCCAGATGGTGCGCCTCGGGATCGAAGGGCTCGGCGAGCAGTTGCAGAGCACGCGCAACGCGCAATGAGCGCGTGAGCGGCGCGGGCCGACTGGAGGACGCAGCCACCCGCGCGCCGGCCATGCTGCCCGATCCGTCGGCATGACCGTCGCCGCGAGCGGCGCGTACCGAACGACGATGTAGCCGAAATCAGGGGCCCGGTTCCGCGCGATGCGGAACCGGGCCTTTGTTGCTCGTCCGCGTGCGGACGAAGCGGATCAAACGACGTTGTCGAGTTCGCAATGCGCTTCGAGCCGATACCCGTCGGGGTCGACGACGAACGCCGCGTAATAGCCGGGGCCGTAATGCTCGCGCTTGCCGGGCCCGCCGTTGTCCTTGCCGCCGTGCTCAAGGGCGGCGCGGTAGAACGCGTCGACCTCGACCGGCGACGCGGCCTTGAACGACAGGTGCAGCCCCGAATCGGGATCGGCGACGACGGGGCGAGCGGCGTGCTGCAACCACAGCTCGGGCTCGGTCGTGCCGTACCCGATGGCGCCGTCGTCGCTATACAGACGCTTGTAGCCGAGTGCGCCGAGCGCGCTGTCGTAGAAGGTGCGGCTGCGGCCGATGTGCGCAACGCCGAACGAAAGGTGATCGATCATCTGTGGCTCCTTGAACTGATGTGGACGTCAGTGCGGCAAACCTGCTCATAGACACCATGCCAGCCGCTTGTAGCGAAGCGCGCCGAGCGTGGTGTCGTCGTACGTGCGGCCGGCGGCGGTGTGGATAACGTTGAACGAAAGACGATCGATCATCTGTGTCTCCTTGAATTGAAGGGGCGTCGGTGCGGCAAACCTGTTTTTAACCACCTTGCCGGTTATGTTAGAAATCGCTCGAGTGCTTGTCAACCGGCATGGTGGTTAGATACGATCGGATCATGAGAAAAATGCAACCTTCCGTCACGACGGACTGCCTGATCCCGGCGCCGCCCGACACGCTGAGCCTCGATTTCGCGAACACGCTGTACTGGCGCGGCAGCGACCCGCCGACGGAAACCTTCGGCACGATGGACGACCTGCTGGCGTGGTGTCGCGAACAGGCGGGCGTACCGGGCGAGTTGGCCGACGCATGTCGCGTGCCCGACGAAGAGAAAGAGAAGGAGAAGGACGACGAGCCGACAATGCTCGCGCAGGCGCTCGCGTTGCGCGAGGCGCTATACCGGCTGTTTAATGCACAGGCGGAACAGCGCGAGCCGCGGGATGCCGATCTCGCGCTGCTCGGCGGCTTTCTGGCGGAAGCGTCGCCGCGCGTTGCGCTGGCGCGCGTCGACGGCCGCTATGCGTGGCGGATCGACGCGTCGGGTGCGACGCTCGCGGGGCTATTGAGCCCGGTGCTGTGGTCGGCGATCGACCTGCTCGGCGGCGCGCGGCTCGCGAAGGTCAAGCGTTGTGCGAACGATGCATGCCAGTGGCTGTTCATCGACGACAGCAAGAACGGCAGCCGGCGCTGGTGCTCGATGTCTTCGTGCGGCAATCGCGCGAAGGCGTATCGCCACTATCACAAGGCCGAATGACGGGGCGACCCGAACCTATTTCGCCGACAACTTCCGCCACAGCGTCGTCTTGCTGATGCCGAGCATCGCGCAGGCGCGGTCGCGGTCGCCGCCGCACGCGTCGAGCACCGCACGGATCTCGTCGGCTTCCGCGCGACGGCGGCGCGCGTGCAGCGTTTGCGCGTCATCGGCGTCGGCCGCGTCGGGCGGCGCGACGAACAGCTCGGGTGCGATCACCTGCAGCGCGCCGGGGGCGAGCGCCGTGCACGGGGCGCCCGGATCGCTTTCATCGACTTCCTCGGCCAGCTCGACCGCGATCCGCTCGACCACGTTCTGCAGTTCGCGCACGTTGCCGGGCCAGCGGTAGCGCGCGAGCGTCGCTTGCGTCGCGTCGAGCACGCGCAGTGCATCGTCGGTGTCGCGCACGCGTTCGGCCAGACGCGGCTCGCGCCGCGCGGCCTGCACGAGCAGCGTCGCCGCGAGCGCGGGAATGTCGGCCGCGCGCTCGCGCAGCGGTGGCAGGCCGACGTTCAGGATGTTGAGCCGGTAATAGAGATCCGCGCGGAACGTGCCGGCCTCGACGGCCGCGAGCAGCGGCCGGTGCGTCGCGGCGATCACGCGCACGTCGATGCGGATCGGCTCGGTCGAGCCGAGGCGGATCACCTCGCGCTCCTGCAGCACGCGCAGCAGCCGGCTCTGCAGCGACGGCGGCATCTCGCCGATCTCGTCGAGAAACAGCGTGCCGCGGTGCGCGGCCTCGAACAGGCCGGTCTTGCCGCCGCGCCGCGCGCCGGTGAACGCGCCTTCTTCATAGCCGAACAGTTCGCTCTCGAGCAGCGCTTCCGGAAACGCACCGCAGTTGACCGCGACGAACGGATAGCTGCGCCGCGCGGACAGCGCATGCAGGCTCTGCGCGATCATTTCCTTGCCGGTGCCGCTTTCGCCGAGCACGAGCACGGTCGCGTCGGATTTCGCGTAGCGGCGCACGAGCTCGCGCACGCGCGTCATCGGCGCCGATGCGCCGACCACGTCGTCGAGCGCGTAGCGTGCGGCGAACTGTTGCGTGGTCGGTTGCGAACGCAGCGCGCGATCGAGTCGTTCGACCGCGCGCGATTCCTGGAACGTCAGTACGCTGCCCGACGTGACGCCGCGATCGACCAGCGGCCCGCGATGCACGACGTAGCGCACGCCGCGTACGGTCGCGAGCGCATCGCCGTCCTCGCCGCGCAGCGTGCGCAGCTCGGGCCGCAGGTCGACGAGCGCGCGGCCGACGGCCGCCGCCGGTTCGACCCCGAGCGCCGACGCGAGCCGTTCGTTGATCGCCTCGACGCGGCCGCGCGCGTCGAGCGCGACCACGCCGTCGCGCAGGTGCTGCAGCAGCGTGTCGAGCCGCTGGCGGCGGAATGCCTCGGCGTGCGTCGCATACGCGACTTCGAGCGCCGTCTCGACGGCCTTGCGCACCGACGCATGCGAATACAGGAACACCGCGCCCATGCCGGCGCTGGCCGCGAGATCGGTGACGAGGCCCGGGCCGACGATCGTCTGGATGCCGCGATCGCGCAGGTCGTGCACGCAGGCTTCCGCTTCCTGCGCGGACTGATATGACGCAAACTGCACGTCGAGGCCGTACGCGGCGACGAAGCGGCGCACTTCGGGCGGCGTTTCGCCGGCGCTGACCAGTGCGATCCGCGCTGCATCGCGCCGGGCGCGCGCGAGCGCCTGCATCACGTCGAAGCCGGTCGGCGACACGACCACCACCGGCACCTGGGCGCGCGTTTTCAGGAAGCCGCCGTTCGAGCCGGCCGCGACGATCACGTCGGGCCGCGCGGTGCCGGCCTCGGCGATCGCGCTGAGCGCATCCTCGTACGCGCGCGTCACGATGCGCACGTCGGCGCGTTCGTCGAACTCGCCGGCGATCTCGCGAAACAGGTCGCGCAGGCGGCTGATGCCCATCGCCCAGATGCGCGGGCGCACCGTGCGGTCGGCCGGACCGACGGGCTTGGTCGAAGAGAGGTCCATGACGGCCGATTATGCGCGCGCGATTTCATTTTTGAAACATGAAATTGCTGAATTGAAATATCCCGGCGCCGCCTCGCTCGGGCCGGGTGCTTAAGAATCAGTGGGTTAGCGGCGTTTCGCGAGCTGGCCCGGTCCTTGCTGTTATCGGGCATTCCATCAGGAGGCCGTTCATGAGCAATACGCATCTTCAGAGCGCCGGCGCGAAGTTCCGCGCGGCAGTCGCGGCGGAGCAGCCGCTGCAGGTGGTCGGCGCGATCACCGCGTACGCGGCCAAGATGGCGCAGGCCGTCGGCTTCAAGGCCGTCTACCTGTCGGGCGGCGGCGTCGCCGCGAACTCGCTCGGCATTCCCGATCTCGGCATCAGCACGATGGAAGACGTGCTCATCGACGCGACCCGAATCACCAACGCGACCGACCTGCCGCTGCTGGTCGACATCGACACGGGCTGGGGCGGCGCATTCAACATCGCGCGCACGGTCCGCTCGTTCATCAACGCCGGCGTCGCGGCCGTGCACCTGGAGGACCAGGTCGGCCAGAAACGCTGCGGCCACCGCCCGGGCAAGGAAGTCGTGCCGATCGAGGAAATGGTCGATCGCGTGAAGGCCGCGGTCGATGCGCGTACCGACGATCAGTTCGTGATCATGGCGCGTACCGACGCGGCCGCCGCGGAGGGAATCGACTCGGCGATCGAGCGCGCGGTCGCGTACGTCGAAGCCGGCGCCGACATGATCTTCCCGGAAGCGATGAAGACGCTCGACGACTACCGCCGCTTCAAGGCGGCCGTGAAGGTGCCGATCCTCGCGAACCTGACCGAATTCGGCTCGACGCCGCTGTTCACGGTCGACGAGCTGCGCGAGGCGAACGTCGACATCGCGCTGTACTGCTGCGGCGCGTATCGCGCGATGAACAAGGCCGCGCTGAACTTCTACGAAACGCTGCGCCGCGACGGCACCCAGAAGGCAGCCGTGCCGACGATGCAGACGCGCGCCGAGCTGTACGACTTCCTCGGCTATCACGAATACGAGCGCAAGCTCGACGAACTGTTCGCGCAGGGCAAGAAGTAACGCGGCCCGCGCCCCCCGATACCCATTGGAGAAGGAAAACATGAGCGAGACGAAAGACGCAGCAGCACCGGCCGCCGCAGGCGCATTCAAGCCGAAGAAGTCGGTGGCGCTGTCGGGCGTGACGGCCGGCAACACCGCGCTGTGCACGGTCGGCAAGACCGGCAACGACCTGCACTATCGCGGCTACGACATTCTCGACGTCGCCGAATCGTGCGAATTCGAGGAAATCGCGCATCTGCTCGTGCACGGCACGCTGCCGAACATGACCGAACTGGCCGCCTACAAGACCAAGCTGCGCGCGCTGCGCGGCCTGCCGAGCGCACTGAAGGCCGCACTCGAACAGATTCCGGCGTCGGCCCACCCGATGGACGTGATGCGCACGGGCGTGTCGGTGCTCGGCACCGTGCTGCCGGAGAAGGACGACCACAACCTGCCGGGCGCGCGCGACATCGCCGATCGCCTGATGGCGTCGCTCGGCTCGATGCTGCTGTACTGGTATCACTTCTCGCACAACGGCAAGCGCATCGAGACGGAAACCGACGACGACTCGATCGGCGGCCATTTCCTGCACCTGCTGCACGGCAAGACGCCGTCGAAATCGTGGGTCGAGGCGATGCACACGTCGCTGATCCTGTACGCGGAGCACGAATTCAACGCGTCGACGTTCACGGGCCGCGTGATCGCGGGCACGGGCTCGGACATCTACTCGGCGATCACCGGCGCGATCGGCGCGCTGCGCGGGCCGAAGCACGGCGGCGCGAACGAAGTCGCGTATGAAATCCAGAGCCGCTACAGCTCGCCGGACGACGCCGAAGCCGACATCCGCCGCCGCGTCGAGAACAAGGAAGTCGTGATCGGCTTCGGCCACCCGGTCTACACGATCTCCGATCCGCGCAACAAGGTGATCAAGGGCGTCGCGCACAAGCTGTCGAAGGAAGCGGGCGACCTGAAGCTGTACGGCATCGCCGAGCGCCTCGAAGCGGTGATGTGGGACGCGAAGAAGATGTTCCCGAACCTCGACTGGTTCAGCGCGGTGTCGTATCACATGATGGGCGTGCCGACCGCGATGTTCACGCCGCTGTTCGTGATCTCGCGCACGTCGGGCTGGAGCGCGCACATCATCGAGCAACGCATCGACAACAAGATCATTCGCCCGAGCGCGAACTACACGGGCCCGGAAGACCTGCAGTTCGTGCCGATCGAGAAGCGTTGAAACGCCTGTCGCGCGCACCGGCGCCCGTGATGCGGGCGGCCTGCGCGCGCGGCACGTCATCCCCCGAATTCCCGCCCCACATCATGAATACCGCCAACCGCAAACCCCTGCCCGGCACGTCGCTGGACTATTTCGACGCGCGTGCCGCGGTCGACGCGATCGCGCCCGGCGCCTACGACACGCTGCCGTACACGTCGCGCGTGCTCGCCGAAAACCTCGTGCGCCGCTGCGATCCGGCGATCCTCGCCGAGTCGCTGAAGCAGATCATCGAGCGCAAGCGCGAACGCGATTTTCCGTGGTTCCCGGCGCGTGTGGTGTGCCACGACATCCTCGGGCAGACGGCGCTCGTCGATCTCGCCGGCCTGCGCGACGCGATCGCGGACGGCGGCGGCGATCCGGCGAAGGTGAACCCGGTCGTGCCGGTGCAATTGATCGTCGACCACTCGCTCGCCGTCGAATGCGGCGGCTTCGATCCGGACGCGTTCGCGAAGAACCGCGCGATCGAGGATCGCCGCAACGAGGATCGCTTCCACTTCATCGAGTGGACGAAGAAGGCGTTCGAGAACGTCGACGTGATCCCGCCGGGCAACGGCATCATGCACCAGATCAATCTCGAGAAGATGTCGCCGGTGATCCAGGCGCAGGACGGCGTCGCGTATCCGGACACCTGCGTCGGCACCGACAGCCACACGCCGCACGTCGACGCGCTCGGCGTGATCGCGATCGGCGTCGGCGGGCTCGAAGCCGAGAACGTGATGCTCGGCCGCGCGTCGTGGATGCGCCTGCCGGACATCGTCGGCGTCGAGCTGACCGGCAAGCGCCAGCCCGGCATCACCGCGACCGACGTGGTGCTCGCGCTGACCGAGTTCCTGCGCAAGGAAAAGGTGGTCGGCGCGTACCTCGAGTTCCGCGGCGAAGGCGCGGCGAGCCTGACGCTCGGCGATCGCGCGACGATCTCGAACATGGCGCCTGAATACGGCGCGACGGCCGCGATGTTCTTCATCGACGGCCAGACGATCGACTACCTGCGCCTCACCGGCCGCAGCGACGAGCAGGTGAAGCTCGTCGAGACCTACGCGAAGGCGGCCGGACTGTGGGCCGATACGCTGGCCCACGCGCAATACGAGCGCACGCTGACGTTCGACCTGTCGAGCGTCGTGCGCAACATGGCCGGCCCGTCGAACCCGCACAAGCGGCTGCCGACGTCCGATCTGGCCGCGCGCGGGATCGCCGGCCGGTGGGAAGAGAAGCCGGGCGAGATGCCCGACGGCGCGGTGATCATCGCCGCGATCACGAGCTGCACGAACACCAGCAACCCGCGCAACGTGATCGCGGCGGCCTTGCTCGCGCGCAACGCGAATGCGAAGGGCCTCACGCGCAAGCCGTGGGTGAAGAGCTCGCTCGCGCCGGGCTCGAAGGCGGTCGAGCTGTATCTGGAAGAAGCGAACCTGCTGCCCGAACTCGAGAAGCTCGGCTTCGGCATCGTCGCGTTCGCGTGCACGACCTGCAACGGGATGTCGGGCGCGCTCGATCCGAAGATCCAGCAGGAGATCGTCGATCGCGACCTGTACGCGACGGCCGTGCTGTCCGGCAACCGCAACTTCGACGGCCGCATTCATCCCTATGCGAAGCAGGCGTTCCTCGCGTCGCCGCCGCTCGTGGTCGCGTATGCGATCGCCGGCACGATCCGCTTCGACATCGAGCAGGACGTGCTCGGTCACGGCCCCGACGGGCAGCCCGTCACGCTGAAGGACATCTGGCCGACCGACGAGGAGATCGATGCGATCGTCGCGTCGAGCGTGAAGCCCGAGCAGTTCCGCAAGGTCTACGAGCCGATGTTCGCGCGCAGCGCCGACGCGGGCGAGCGCGCGGCGCCGCTCTACGACTGGCGCGCGCAGAGCACGTACATCCGCCGTCCGCCGTACTGGGAAGGCGCGCTTGCCGGCGAGCGCACGTTGAAGGGCATGCGCCCGCTCGCGGTGCTCGGCGACAACATCACGACCGACCACCTGTCGCCGTCGAACGCGATCCTGCTGGACAGCGCGGCCGGCGAGTACCTCGCGAAGATGGGCCTGCCGGAAGAAGACTTCAACTCGTACGCGACGCACCGGGGAGACCACCTGACCGCGCAGCGCGCGACCTTCGCGAATCCGACGCTGATCAACGAGATGGCGGTGGTCGACGGCGCGGTGAAGAAGGGCTCGCTCGCGCGCGTCGAGCCGGAAGGCAAGGTCATGCGGATGTGGGAAGCGATCGAGACGTACATGAATCGCAAGCAGCCGCTGATCGTCGTGGCCGGCGCCGACTACGGCCAGGGCTCGTCGCGCGACTGGGCCGCGAAGGGCGTGCGGCTCGCGGGCGTCGAGGCGATCGCCGCCGAAGGCTTCGAGCGGATCCACCGCACCAACCTGATCGGGATGGGCGTGCTGCCGCTCGAGTTCAAGCCCGGCACCAACCGGACGACGCTCGGCATCGACGGCACCGAGACCTTCGACGTGATCGGCGAGCGCACGCCGCGCGCCGACCTGACGCTCGTGATTCACCGCAGGAACGGCGAGCGTGTCGAGGTGCCGATGACGTGCCGGCTCGATACGGCCGAGGAAGTGTCGATCTACGAGGCGGGCGGCGTGCTGCAGCGTTTCGCGCAGGACTTCCTCGAATCGTCGCAGGCGGCCTGAACGGCGCACATTGGGAACACAGACATGGCTCACATTCCTCAAATCAGGATTCCCGCCACGTACATGCGCGGCGGCACCAGCAAGGGCGTGTTCTTCCGGCTGCAGGATCTGCCGGATGCCGCGCAGGCGCCCGGCGCCGCGCGCGACGCGCTGCTGCTGCGCGTGATCGGCAGCCCCGATCCGTACGGCAAGCAGATCGACGGGATGGGCGGCGCGACGTCGTCCACCAGCAAGACGGTGATCGTGTCGAAGAGCACGCGGCCGGGCCACGACGTCGACTACCTGTTCGGTCAGGTCGCGATCGACAAGGCATTCGTCGACTGGACCGGCAACTGCGGCAACCTGTCGGCGGCGGTCGGCCCGTTCGCGATCAGCGGCGGGCTCGTCGATCCGGCACGCGTGCCGCGCGACGGCGTCGCGACCGTGCGGATCTGGCAGGCGAACATCGGCAAGACGATCGTTGCTCACGTGCCGATCGTGAACGGCGCGGTGCAGGAAACGGGCGATTTCGAACTGGATGGCGTCACGTTTCCGGCCGCCGAAGTGCAGCTCGAATTCATGGACCCGGCCGCCGAGGAAGAAGGCGCGGGCGGCTCGATGTTCCCGACCGGCAACCTCGTCGACGATCTGGCCGTGCCGGGCGTCGGCACGCTGAAGGCGACGATGATCAACGCGGGTATCCCGACGATCTTCGTCGAGGCGGAAGCGATCGGCTATACGGGCACGGAGTTGCAGGACGCGATCAACGGCGACGCGAAGGCGCTCGAGAAGTTCGAGACGATCCGCGCGCACGGTGCGTTGCGGATGGGCTTGATCGACACGCTCGACGAAATCGCGACGCGGCAGCACACGCCGAAGATCGCGTTCGTCGCGAAGCCGGCCGACTACGTCGCGTCGAGCGGCAAGCACGTGAAGGCGGGCGACGTCGACCTGCTGGTGCGCGCGATGTCGATGGGCAAGCTGCATCACGCGATGATGGGCACGGCGGCGGTCGCGATCGGCACGGCCGCGGCGATCCCCGGCACGCTCGTCAATCTTGCGGCGGGCGGCGGCGAACGCAACGCGGTGCGCTTCGGGCATCCGTCGGGCACGCTGCGCGTCGGCGCGGAGGCGCGGCACGAGAACGGCGAGTGGAGCGTCACGAAGGCGATCATGAGCCGCAGCGCGCGCGTGTTGATGGAAGGCTGGGTGCGGGTGCCGGGGGATGCGTTCTGATGCATGACGGTTCGTGCGTGCGGCGTGGCGCAACCGAACCTTGGGCCGATCCCTGCGAAGTGAATCCGCTGCGCAGGGATTTTTGTTTGCTGGGTGCGCGGCGGAAGCCATTCGATGACCAAGGCATCGAACCGACGCGCTGACGCAGGTCGACCGCGAATCACGGGGCCTGTGCAAGTCGACAGGAGAATCGCATGTCACTCGCCGCGCCGCTTTCCGGCATCCACATCGTCGAATTCGAAGGTCTCGGCCCCGGCCCGCTCGCGGGCTGGATGCTCGCCGGAATGGGCGCGCGCATCACGCTGGTCGCACGCCCGTCCGGCCGCACCAGCGCGCCGGACGCGCTGCGGGCCCGCGACGGCGACCTGCTGCGCGAAGGCAAGACGATCGTCGAACTCGATCTGAAGGCGCCCGCCGGCCGCGACGCCGCGCTCGACTTGATCGCGCGGGCCGATGCGCTGATCGAGGGGCTGCGGCCCGGCGTGATGGAGCGGCTCGGCCTCGGGCCCGACGCTTGCGCGCGCCGCAATCCGAAGCTCGTCTACGGACGCATGACGGGCTGGGGCCAGCACGGCCCGCTCGCGGCCGCGGCCGGGCACGACCTGAACTACGTCGCGCTGACCGGGCTGCTGTCGCTGTCCGCGCCGCGCGACGGCCGGCCGGGCGTGCCGCCGACCGTCGTCGGCGATGCGGGCGGCGCGCTTGGGCTCGCATTCGGGATCGTCTGTGCGTTGCTCGACGTGCGCGGCGGCGGGCCGGGGCGCGTGGTCGACGGCGCGATCGTCGATATCGTGTCGATGCTCGGGTCGCTCGCGTTGTGGGCACGCGCGAACGGGCAGCTCGGCGGCACGCAGCCGAGCCTGTTCCACGACGCGCCGTTCTACGACGTGTATCGCTGCGCGGACGGCGAATGCGTGACGATCGGCGCGCTCGAGCCGCCGTTCTATGCGCTGCTGGTCGAACGGCTCGGGCTGACCGACGTCGATCCCGCGTCGCAGTACGATCGGGCGCGCTGGCCCGCGCTGAAGGCGCGTTTCGCGGAAGTGTTCGCGCAGCAGCCGTCCGCGCACTGGCGCGCGCTGCTCGAAGGCACCGACGCGTGTTTCGCGCCGGTGCTGAGCGTGGCCGACGCGGCCGTGCATCCGCACAACGCGGCACGCGGAATCTATCGGACGGATGAGCACGGGAACGTGCGGGCGCGGGTGGCGCCGCGGTTTTTGCCGCTGACGGGGGACGACGCGGCCTAGCGGCGCGACGCGGGCGTCAAGCGGCCGCGATATCGTGCGCGGGCCGCTCGGGCCGTTCTCACGCCGTTTCTTCCGGCCTGTCCGGCACCTTGCCGTCGCCGACGCGATTGATCGTGCCTTGCGCGATCGCGACGAGCCGCTCGTGATCGCCGTCGATGACGAACACGTGACACTGGCACGTCGCCTGGTGCCGGCCCGCGTAGACGAGCTTCGCGCGGGCGACGAGCGTGCCGTTCACGGCCGGCCGCAGGTAGTTGATCTTGTATTCGGCGGTGATCACGCGCGGGCCGAGCACGAGCGCGCCGGCGAACGTCAGCGCGTTGTCCGCGAGATAGCTGATGACGCCGCCGTGCACGAAGCCGTGCTGCTGCCGCAGTTCCTCGCGCACGGGCAGACACAGCGACACTTCGTTGTCGCCGATATGCATCAGCTGCGTGCCCAGCAGCATGCTGAACGGTTGCGCGCGCAATGCCCCGCGCGCGTGGTCCGTGATGTCGGTCATTGAACTTCCTTAGAAATGAGTGCCCGCTTGCGCTGAACTCTAGGAAGGGGGCTTCGGATAAGCAAGGAAATTCGTCCGCGTTTCGGGCAAATTCCGGTGCGATGCGACGCGATTATTGCGTCGAATACCCAAGATCTCCGCGTTTGCGGGCGATTCGGCGCGAATGCGCGCGCGAACCGAGCGATTGACCTGCGTTGCCGGCAATCCGCCTAAAGTCCGACGAAGAAATGCCGCTAATGCCGGGGCATCGCCTCATCGTCCGCTCTCCAGGAATCCCCCATGTTCGGAAAAATCAAGCTCGCGTCGGGTCTGCTCGGCGTGTTGACCGTGTTCTGCCTCTTCCTGCTTGCAATCGAAGCGCTCGGCTTCTGGACGCTCGCGTCGACGCGCAGCGGCGTCGACGATCTGTCGAACGTCGCGATCGCGCAGGTCGGCGCGGCCAGCCGGGCGACCGAGCAACTGCTCGACGCGCGCATCAACCTGTCGCGTGCCGGCACGCGGATGGTGCGCGGCGGCCCGAAGCCCGAGGACATCATCCGCCATGCGGGCGCGTCGCTCGCGGAAGCGGACAAGGCGTTCGCCGTGCTGACGGCCGCGCAGCCGGTCGACGATACCAACCGCGCGCGTGTCGCGGCGCTCACCGAGCGCTATCGTGCGCTGCGCGGCGCGCTGGGCGAACTCGTGCAGTTTCTCGACGCCGACAACATCCAGGCGTTCCTCGACCAGCCGACCCAGGGCTTCCAGGACAAGTACATCGCCGAGCTGCATCGCTTCACCGACTATGGCGGCACCTCGAGCCGCGCGGCGCTCGACACGATCGACGGCGGCATGCTGTGGTTCAAGTCGGTCGGCATCGTGCTGCTGGTGGCGATGCTCGCGGCGAGCGCCGCGATCTACGCGGCCGCGCGGCGTGCGGTCGTCGCGCCGCTGGAGCAGGCCGGCCGCCATTTCGAGCGGATCGCGCAGGGCCGTCTCGACGAAGCCGTGCAGGCGGGCGGCGTGTTCGAGATCGACCGGATGCTGCGCGGCCTCGCCACGATGCAGACGAGCATCGCGGGCACCGTGCGCACGGTGCGCCACGCGTCCGATGCGATCCACCTCGGCGCGGGCGAGATCGCCGGCGGCAACGCCGATCTGTCGGCGCGCACGGGCACGCAGGCTGCTTCGCTCGAGGAAACCGCCGCGAGCATGGAGGAACTGACCGCGACCGTCCGGCAGAACACCGACAGCGCCCGTGCGGCAAGCGCGCTGGCCGACGCGGCGCTCGAAGCGACGAGCCACGGCGGCGGTGTGGTCGACAGCGTGATCGACCGGATGCGCGGCATCGCGCAGAGCTCGGGGCGGATCGCGGAAATCATCTCGGTGATCGACGGCATCGCGTTCCAGACCAACATTCTCGCGCTGAACGCGGCGGTCGAGGCCGCGCGGGCCGGCGAACAGGGGCGCGGCTTCGCGGTGGTCGCGGGCGAAGTGCGTTCGCTCGCGCAGCGCAGCGCGCAATCGGCGAAGGAGATCAAGGCGCTGATCGAGGATTCGGTCGCGCAGATCAACGGCGGCGCGGAGCTCGTCGAGCGCGCCGGCGACGCGATGCGCACGGTGTCGGCGTCGATCACGCGGGTCGTGCAGACGATGTCGGAGATCACGGCGGCGTCGGTCGAGCAGAGCGTCGGGATCGAGCAGGTGAACCAGGCCGTCACGCAGATGGATCAGCTCACGCAGCAGAACGCGGCGCTGGTCGAGGAAGTCGCGGCGGCCGCTGCGTCACTGAACGACCAGACCGCGCACCTGATGCAGGCGGTGTCGGTGTTCGAACTGGGCGATGGACGCGCCGCACGCGGCGAACGCGCGGCGCCGTCGTTCGCCGATGCGGGTTACGCGCCGACCGGCAGCGCCGCGTAGGCAGTCGCGAGGTGGTAGGGCGTCGTCGACGGCATGTCGGCGCGCGACACCTGGCCGTCCGCCGTCTTGCACTCGAACCAGCCGCGCGGATGCAGGAAGCGCGCGGCGAAGCGCTCGATTTGCCGCGCGAGCGGTGCCGAGGCCGGCGTGCCGCCGTGCGTCGCGAGCGCGCGCAGGTATTCGGTCTGCGCCCAGATCCGCTGCGTGCCGTCGATGCATGCGCCTTGCGCGTCGAGCGCCGCGCAGACGCCGCCCGTTTGCGCATCGACGCCGTATTGCTCGGCGAACGCGAACGCGCGCGACAGCGCGGCGGGGAGCCCGGTTTGCGCGAGCTGCGCGCCGGCCGCGTCGACCAGATAGAACCACTCGAACTGATGGCCGGGCTCGAAACGGTTGTCGGCCGCCCCGAGCGGCAACTCGGCCACGCAGCCGGTCGCCGCATCAACGAACGTGTGCTCGACGGCCTGCGCGGTGCGCGCGAGCGCATCGTCGAACGCCGGGTCGCCGAATGCATCGGCGGCCGCGAGCCACGCTTCGGTCAGATGCATCAGCGGATTCTGCAGCGCACCGCTGCCGGATGACGAGAAATCGGCGTGGCGCGCGGCATCGAGCAGCGCGTCGCCGTGGCGCGGCGCGAAGCGGTCCTGGATCAGCGCGGCGGTTTCTTCCGCCACCGTCCGCGCGGCGGCGTCGCGCGACGCCGCATGCCATGCGGCGCACGCGAACACGATGAACGCGTGCGTATAGAGATCCTTGGTCGTATCGAGCGGCGCGCCCTGCGCGTCGACGCTGTAGATCCAGCCGCCGTGGCGCGGGTCGCGAAAGTGCCGGCACAGCGCATCGAACAGCGTGGCCGCATGCGCGGTGTCGCCGGCCTGCGCGAACACGAACAGTTGCCTCGCGCACGCCATTGCGCGATAACGGGTCACGGGCAGCGGCGCGTGGGTGGCCGGATCGACGGCCTCGAACGGCAGTTGCAAGGCTGAGTCGAACCCTGAACCCCGCCAGATCGGCAAGACGACGTGCGCGAAATGGTGGCGCAGTTGGGCGGCCTGAGCGGAAGCGGAGTCGGAAACGGACATGGCGGGGTTGAGCGCTTGGATCGAAACGTATCGGCGGGCCCGGAGAATCGGCGCGGCCGGGGCCAAGGATAAAACATTCCGCGCGGCCGGCACCAAAAAAAGGAGAGAAATCGGATGCTCAGCAACCTGGAACTCGTGATGCGGCTCGTTCTCGCGGCGGCGCTCGGCAGCGTCATCGGCTTCGAGCGCGAGCGCCTGTCGTGGGCGGCCGGCCTGCGCACGCACATGCTGGTGTGCGTCGGCTCGACGCTGATCATGATCGTGTCGGCGTTCGGTTTCGCCGACGTGCTCGGCAGCAGCGACCACGTCGTGCTCGATCCGTCGCGGATCGCCGCGCAGGTCGTGTCGGGCATCGGCTTCCTCGGCGCGGGCTCGATCCTGCTGCGCGGCGAGATCGTGCGCGGGCTGACGACGGCCGCGAGCCTGTGGTCGGTCGCCGCGATCGGCCTCGCGGTGGGCGGCGGGCTCTATGTCGCGTCGATTTCGGCGACGATCATCATCCTGATCATCCTGGCCGGCATCAAGCCGCTGGAGCGGCGTTATTTCACGGTGCGCCAGCGGCGCCAGCTTGCGTTGACGGTTGCGAGCGGCACGCTGACGTTCGATTCGCTGCACGCGGCGCTCGGTCCCGACAGTGCGCGCGTGAAGCAGTTCATCGTGCAGCGCGCCGACGACACGGGCGAGCAGGACGAGGTGCGCATCGCGCTGGCGCGGGTGTCGGAACTCGAATACAAGGCGATCTGCGACAAGCTGCGCGCACTGCCGGGCGTCACGCGTTTCGACGACGGGAGCGGGTTCGCGGGCGACGAATAGCGTGAATCGATTGCGGGGCGTGCGACAATGGCCGACCACCGATTCCGTTCGACATCCGGGTTCGCGCCTGCGGGCCCCGCTATCCGATTTCCATGACCGAATCCGTTTCCACGCCACGCTCCCGTTCCCGTTCCACCCGTTCGTCGGCCCGTTCGCGCCAGCGCTCGGCCGCTGCCGCAGGCAGCACGTCCGCAAGGGCGACGGCACGATCCGGCGGGGCACCGGCCGGCGACGGCCCGCGCGACGAACGGACGCTCGACCTGTTCGGCGATCCGGTGCTGGAGCCGGGCGAGCGCATGCCGGTTGCGGCGCGCGATGAAGCGGTCGACGAAGCCGATGCGGCGGCCGGTGCCGACGACGGGCGACAAGCCACGCTCGACGGTTTCATCCCGCCTGCGGATGCGGTTGCGGCAACGCATGCTGAAACCGAAGGTACGGCGGCGACGGATAGGGAGATCGCGGCCGTTTCGACGCCTGAACGCGATATGGCCGCGATCGTCGATGGCGCATCTGCAGCGGGTCTTGCAACGAAGGCAGCCGATTTGCCGGCGGGCGATGGCGGCGTTACGCGGATCGATGTGCCCGGGGGTGACGACGCCGCGAACGCGGAGACGAAGCGGCAAGCCGCCGATGGCGCCGTGACGCTGGCGGCGGAATCGCAAGTGGCAGATGGCGAAGTCGCGCAGCCTGTCGTCGAGGCGGCAGTCGTCAAATCCCGCGAAGGGAAATCTTCGGGCGACGCGGTGAAGGAGCGCCGCTCGTCGTCGGGCGGCAAGCGCCGGGCGGCTGCCGGACCCAACGAAGCGACGGCGACGCAAACCGTATCGGTTGCGACGAGCGTCGACTCGAAGCCGGAAGCGGTTGAATCGAACCCGCCGCCCGCCGCCGCGCCGGTCGAGCCGCACACGCCGGCACAGTCGGCAGGGTCGGCACCTTCGCCCGAACCGGCGATCGCCCCGCCTTCCACGAAGCCCCGCGACACGGCCCGGCAGCCCGACGCTTCGCCGTCGCCGGTTGCGCAGCCGGTGGCATCCGCCGCGTCGTTCGTGACCAAGCCGTCGTCGGAGCGTACCCAACCGGCCGCGCCAGCCTTCGATCCGGACACGCACCTGAGCCCGCTGACCGACCGGCTCGCCGTGCTGCAGTCCGACGTGGACGGCCTGACGCGCACGGCCGATCGCGAGATGCGCCGCGTCAACCGTTTACTGCTCGCGCTGGCTGTCGTCGTGCTGGCGGGGCTCGTCGCGCTGGTGCTGCAAACGCGGCAGATCGCGCACCTGAAGCAGGACGTGGCGACCAAGCAGCAACGGATCGATCGCCTCGCGGCCGATCTGTCGACGCAGCAGGCCACGCTGATGACGCTCGAGGAGCACCACGAAGCGCTGCTGTCGCAAGTCGACCGACTTCAGCGCAACGCGAACCGCGAGGCGGCCGTCGCGAAGCGGGTTCGTCGCACGCGTTAATCGTTTCGACCCTATCCTGGGAGCGTGACGGAGCAAGGATCGCGGTTCCGCATCGGTGATCGGCTGTTACGCGCGTGCGGCAAACCGATGCAGCTTACTGGCGGAATTCAGGGAAAACCCTTAAAATGGAGGCGATTTAAGGGAAAACCCTAGTCCTATCTGTCAGGAGTCTCACATGAGCTTCATCTTCGCCCTGCTGCAAAAAATCGACGACCTGTTCGTGTCCCCGCACCTGCCGCTCGACGCCGAATACTCGTACGCCGCACGTCACGCCGAAGCCGAGCGCGTGCGCCGTGCCAACCTCGTGCCGATCGTTCTGTATCGTCGCTGATTCGCTGATTCGCTGATTCGCTGATTCGGCGCGGCGTCCGCCGCACCTGCCTGCCCGTTTTTCCACCGCCGCATCGCGCGCCGGTGCGACCGTCCCGCTACACTGGAAGTCCGATTCCGTTCACGGCGACCGGGCCATGCTGCAGATGCGGCCGATGACGGCCGGCGAATTCCACGCGTACCGCACGCGAGCCATCGACGGCTACGCGCGCGATCTCGTTTCCTCCGGACAAAATGCTGTCGAAGCCGCGGCCGATCGTGCGCGCGCCTGTTTCGACACGCTGCTGCCGGACGGCCTGCTGAGCGCCGGCCAGACCCTCGTCACGCTCATCGACGGCGCCAGCGGCGACCCGGTGGGCGACCTCTGGTACGCGATCGTCCCCGAAGGGCCGAACCGCACACTGTTCATCTACGACCTCGACATCGTCCCGTCCCGGCGTCGCCAGGGCTGGGCCACGCGCGCGCTCGATGCGCTCGACGCCGAGGCGCGCCGGTACGGCGTCACCGAGATCGGGTTGTCGGTGTTCAACCACAACGCGGCGGCGCGTGCGCTGTATCGCGCGTGCGGCTTCGCGCCGATCACCACGACGTTGATCAAACCGGTCGTGTCGGACTGAATCCGCTGGCCCGCGATGCGGCGTGACGGGCTGCCGGTGCGGCATGCCGGGTAGCCGACCAACGTCGGCACGCCTACCGATCCTTCCTGTTGATCGAGCGTCGAGCGCCGGACGGCCGGTTCGATCATCCGGCATTTACCGCCTGCCGCATCACCGCGCGCGGCCTTTCCATCTCTGCAGCAGCAACGCATTGGTCACGACGCTGACGCTGGAAAACGCCATCGCCGCGCCCGCGATCACCGGGTTCAGCAACCCGAACGCCGCGAGCGGCACGCCGACCAGGTTGTACACGAACGCCCAGAACAGGTTCTGCTGGATCTTGCGGTACGTGCGTCTGGAAATGTCGATCGCGTCGGCGACGAGCGCCGGGTCGCCGCGCATCAGCGTGATGCCGGCCGTGTGCATCGCGACGTCCGTGCCGGTCGCCATCGCGATGCCGACGTCCGCCGCGGCGAGCGCGGGCGCGTCGTTGATCCCGTCGCCGACCATCGCGACGATCCCGCCGTGCGTGCGCTTCAGCTCGGCGACGACGCGTGCCTTGTCGTCGGGCAGGACCTGCGCGTGCACTTCGCCGATGCCGAGCGCCGCCGCGACGGCCGCCGCGCTGCCGCGATTGTCGCCCGTCACGAGTGCGCTCGCGACGCCGCGCGCCGACAACGCCGCGATCGCGTCGCGGGCGCCCGGCTTCACGGTGTCGCCGAATGCGATCAGCGCGAGCACCGCGCGCGGCGCATCGGCACGCATCAGCCACGAGATCGTGTTGCCGGCGCCCTCAAGTTCCGCCGCACGGGCGTCGAGCGCCGGCGGTACCGCGATGCCGAGTTCGTCGCGCCAGCGCGTGCTGCCGAGTGCGAGCTGCTGCCCGCCGACGTGCGCTTCCACGCCGCGCCCGGGCACCGCCCGCGCATCGGTCGCGACGACCGACTCGGCGCCGCCGCCCTGTGCGGCCAGGTCCGCGTCATGCGCGGCGACCACCGCACGCGCGAGCGGATGGTCGCTCTGGCGCTGCACGGCCGCCGCGAGCGCGAGCGCTTCGTCGCGCGGCACGCCGACGGCGTCGAACGCCGTCACGGACGGTTTGCCTTCGGTCAGCGTGCCGGTCTTGTCGAACGCGATCACGGTCGTGCGCTGCGCGAGCTCGAGCGCCTGCGCGTCCTTGATCAGCACGCCGTGCCGGGCCGCGACGCCGGTGCCGGCCATGATCGCGGCGGGCGTCGCGAGGCCGAGCGCGCACGGGCACGCGATCACGAGCACCGCGACCGCGTTGAGGATCGCGGTTTCCGTCCCGGCGCCGGCGATCAGCCAGCCGGCCAGCGTCAGCACGGCGATGCCGAGGATCGCCGGCACGAACACCTCGCTCACGCGATCGACGAGCCGCTGGATCGGCGCCTTCTCGGCCTGCGCGGATTCGACGAGGCGGATGATGCGCGCGAGCGTCGTTTCCGCGCCGATCGCGGTGGTTTCGACGACGAGCGCGCCTTCGCCGTTGATCGAGCCGGCCGTGACGGCGTCGCCGTCGTCCTTCGGCACGGGCAGGCTTTCGCCGGTGATCAACGATTCGTCGATGTGCGAGCGGCCGGTCACGATCCGGCCGTCGACGGGCACGCGCTCGCCCGGCCGGATGCTGACGTGCGTGCCGACGCGCACCTGCGCCAGCGGCACGTCGCGTTCGACGCCGTGCTCGACGACGCGCGCGCGGTCGGGGCGCAGCGCGTTCAGTGCGCGGATTGCCTCGGTGGTCTGGCGCTTCGCGCGCGATTCGAGCCACTTGCCGAAGCGCACGAGCGTGACGATGACGGCCGACGCTTCGAAATACAGATGACCGGGATGCGCGGGATCGCGCAGCAGCACCCACAGGCTCAGCCCGTACGCGGCCGACGTGCCGAGCGCGACGAGCAGATCCATGTTGCCGGTGCGGGCCTTCACCGCATGCCAGGCCGCGCGGTAGAAGCGTGCGCCGAAGCCGAACTGCACGATCGACGCGAGCACGAGCTGGAGCCAGCCGGGCAGCATCCAGTCGATGCCGAACGGCGCGGCGAGCATCGGCGCGACGAGCGGCGCGCTCAGCACGGCGGCCCCGATCACGAGGTTGCGTTCGCGGATCGCTTCGCGGCGCTTGCGTGCGTCGGGGGCCTGCGCGGGGCCGGCCGGTTGTAGGTCGGCACCGGTCGTTTCGCCGGCGGGAAGCGACGCACGGTAGCCGGCCGTGGTGACTGCAGCGATCAGCGTGGCGGCGTCGAGTGCGCCGGCGCCGTGCACCGATGCACTCTCGGTCGCGAGATTGACCGTCGCGCGCGCGACGCCCGGCACGGCGGCCAGCGCTTTTTCGACGCGGCCGGCGCAGGACGCGCAGGTCATGCCGCCGATGTCGAGTTCGACGTCGGCGGCAGCGGACGTGACGGCAGGCGTGGCGACGGCAGCCGGTGTCGCGTCGTAGCCGGCCTGTTTCACCGCGTCGGCGAGCTGCGCGGCGGAAACGCCGGCCGACGTATCGATCGTCGCGCGCTCGGTCGCGAGGTTGACCGATGCGCGCGTGACACCCGGCACCTTGGCGAGCGCCTTCTCGACGCGCGACACGCAGGACGCGCAGGTCATGCCGTCGATATCGAGTTCGATGCTGGCGGGCGGGGCGGTGGTGACGGCCGGTACGGCGGTGTCCGACACCGTCGGCGTCGCACCATAGCCGGCTTGCTTCACGGCATCCGCCAATTGCGCGGCGGAAACGCCGGCCGACGTATCGACCGTCGCGCGTTCGGTCGCGAGGTTTACCGATGCGCGTGTGACGCCGGGCACCTTCGCGAGCGCCTTCTCGACGCGCGACACGCACGACGCGCACGTCATCCCGTCGATATCGAGTTCGATCGTCGCGGCGGCAGCCGGCGCAGGCGGTGTTGCCGCGCGTGGCGCGTTCGCCGAAGGCGTGGCCGAGACGGCTTCGACCGCCGCTTCGCGCACCGCTGCGCGGTAGCCGGCCTCGCGGACGGCGTCGACGAGCCGACCGGGCTCGACCGTCTCCTGCGCGGTGACGGTTGCCGCATGCGCATCGAGATCGACCGCCGCATCGACGACGCCCGGCACGGCGGCCAGCGCGCGCTGCACGCGGCCCGTGCAGCCGCCGCAATGCATGCCGTCGATGCTCAGCTCGATCGTTTGCAGCGCCGCGGAGGCAAGTGGTTCAGTCATGTCGGATTCCCCAAAGGCGCGGTTCGTGCCGCGAATGGTTCCAGTATCAACATTCCCATGATGGTAAGGTCAAGCGCCGGCGACGATGCGACGCATGTCGATGCACACAGGTTGTCACAACATGGAAAGTGAGCGCCCGCCTTCCAGACGGACAGCCGGGCGAGCGTGCCGGGCGTGCGCGTACGCGCTCAGGCGCGGAGCCTGGCGCTCGCGAGGCGATTGAGGGCCGATGCTTCCTGGTCTGTTTCGGTTTTTTGCCGAATCCCGTGAAATATTTCAGATTTTTTGACGGGTTGGCTAGCGTTTTACCCTTTATTCGGCATATTGGGGGATGCCCTTAGGCGCTATGATACCGGCCTGACATCAGCGCCCACCGTTACGAACTGTAGCGAAACGGTCATCCGGGCACGCTGGGGTGCCTTTTTCGCCGTTCACGAGACGAACAGGGCGTTGACTGAAAAGAACGATATTCGGCCAGTAATCGATGATTGAAAACCAGCGAGAATCAGTTTCTCTGCGACGCGCGTGCGCGTCGCTGGCCATTGCGGCGTTGCTTGCAGGATGCGCGTCGCAACCGGACGCGATCCAGCGGAAAACCGGCTGGATGCGTGCGGAAGTCGCCGACTCCTATATCTATGCGTATCCGCTCGTGCTGATGGACGTCGCGAAGGAAGCGGCGACGGGCGGCGACGGCGCGCAACCGGGGCAGGCCCCGCTCAACACGCTGCGCCACGCGGCGGCGCTGCCGCCCGTCGGCGCGGTCAATCCGCCGCTGCCGGGCGTCGACACGCTCGACTCGACCGGCTGGCTCGACGTCGCCGCCGAACCCGTGATCGTCACGCTGCCCGACACGCGCGGCCGCTACTGGGACGCGCGCGCGCTCGACATGTGGACGAACGTACTGTGGTCGTCGTCGAGCGTCGCGACCCGCGGCGCCCGTGGCGCCGGGCGATCGCAAACGATTGCCTTCGCCGCGAAGGACTGGCAGGGCACGCTGCCGAAGGGCGTGCTGCGCGTCGACGTGCCGTCCGCCAATGCGTGGCTCGAAGTGCGGCTGCAGACGAGCGGCGGGCGCGACCTGACGAACGTGAAGAAACTGCAGCGTGCGATCCGCGTGGTGCCGCTGTCGGTCTACACGGGCGCCGAGCGCGGCGCGTCGGTCGCGGTCCATGCGGGCAGCGCGCCGTCCGAAGCGGTGGGCGGCGGCACGCCGGCCGAGCAGGTGGCCGCGCTCGACCCGAAGGCGTTCTTCACGCGTTTCGCGCAGGCGCTGCAGGACAATCCGGCGCCGGCCGACGACGCGCACGCACAGGAATCGCTCGGCGACATCGGCGTGACGGCCGGCTACCCGGTGCTGTGGACGGGCGACCGTCTCACGGCCGCGACGGCCGGCGTTGCCGAGGCGCGTGCGCGGCTCGCGACGCCGCCGTCGAACCTGCTGAGCGCGAACGGCTGGAACTGGATCGGCGACACGGCCGGCAAGTACGGCCAGGACTACGCGCTGCGCGCGTACGCGGCCTACACGCAGTTCGGCACCGCGACGCGCGACGACGAGACGCTCGCGATCACCCGCGTCGACAGCGACGGCCATTCGCTGAACGGCGCGAACCGCTACGTGCTGCATTTCGCGCCGGGCGCACTGCCGCCGGTGCGCGCGTTCTGGACGCTCACGCCGTACACGACCAACGGCGCGCTGCCCGACGTCGGGTCGGCGCGCCGCTCGCTCGGCGATCGCGACCGGCTGCGCCGCAACCGCGACGGCTCGGTCGACATCGTCGTGTCGGTGTCGCCGGGCGGCGCGCATGCGGCCAACTGGCTGCCGGCGCCGCGTACCGATTTCGCGCTCGCGTTGCGCCTGTACGCGCCGAAGCCGCAGGCGAGCGACGGATCGTGGATGCCGCCCGCCGTCGTCCGGAAATGAACGGTTGAGCGCCGCCGTTGTCCGACCGGCGGGCGCGGCGGCGGCGCCGGACCTCCGTACCGTCACCTCCTGAGCCTATACTTTCGGGATAGCGTGCGCGGCCGCCCGGTTCTCCGGTGCGGCCCGTCATCCATTCCCGAGATATTCAAGCATGGCAAGCGCAGACAAAGAAACCGTACCCTCGACCCTCCATGCCCTCGGTGGCGTTGCACGCTCGCGCCGGACCCGGCGTATCGGCATCGGCCTGCTGATCTTCATCGTTTTATTCGGACTGCTCGGCTTCTTCGCGGCGCCGCCGCTGATCCGCCATGTCGCCGAACAGCAGTTGAGCAAGCAGCTCGACCGTCCGGCCACGATCCAGCGCATCGCACTGAACCCGTACACGCTGAACCTCGAAGCCGACGGCATCCGCCTCGGCGAGCGCGGCGGCCAGGGCGACTTCATCGACATCGGCAAGCTCGTCGTGAGGCCGTCGTGGTCGTCGCTGTTCCGCGGCGCGCCGATCGTCAACGAAATCCGGCTCGACGCGCCGCGCTTTCATATCGTCCGCTACGACGCGCAGCGCTTCAACTTCACCGACCTGATCGAGAAGTTCTCGTCGCCGTCGCCGAAGCCCGACAGCAAGCCGACGCAGTTCTCGGTGTCGAACATCCAGGTCAACGACGGCCGGATCGACTTCGACGATCGCCTGCTGAACGAAAAGCACGTCGTCGACAACTGGACGCTCGGCATTCCGTACATCGCGACGCTGGCCTCGAAGACCGACATCTTCGTCGAGCCGAAGCTGCGCGCGCGTTTCGACGGCAGCCCGATCTCGATCGACGGCAAGACCAAGCCATTCGCGCAGTCGCGCGAATCGGAGATCGCGCTGAAGTTCGACCGCCTCGACGTGCCGAAGCTGATCTCGTACGTGCCGGCGAAGCTGCCGGTGGCCGTGACGAGCGGCCTGCTGAGCAGCGACCTGACGGTCAATTTCGTGATGAGCGGCGAGACGCCGGCGCTGCGCGTGTCGGGCACCGTCGACCTGAACGACGCGAAGGTGACCGACCGCGCGTCGGCGCCGCTATTCGCCGCGCGCGGCGTGCACGTCGCGGCGGCCGGCCTCGAGCCGCTGCGCAACGCGATGCACTTCGACGAGATCCGGATCGACCAGCCGGTGGTCGACCTGTCGCGCGACAAGCAGGGTGTGCTGAACGTCGAGAAGCTCGTCGCGCAGCCGGCCGCCGCACCGAAGGCCGAAGCCGGCAAGTCGACCACATCGGCCGCGTCGGCCGTCGCCGTTTCCGGTGCTTCCGGAGCCACCGTCGCCGCGGCCAGCGGCGCCAGCGCCGCGAAGGCCGAAGGCAGCGCCGCCGCGAAGGAAGCGCCGCCGCTCGACCTGACGATTCGTCATTTCGCGATCGACGGCGGCACGATCAACGTCGACGACCGCGTGCCGGCGCCGCCGACCGCGATGTCGCTGACGAAGCTCGCCGCGACGCTCGACGGCTTCTCGCTGCAGGGCAAGACGCCCGCGAAATACACGCTGTCGACATCGTTGTCGCGCGGCGGCGACGTGAGGGCCGAAGGCACGTTCAATCTTGCCGCGAAGCAGGCCGACACGAAGCTGACGGTCGCCGCGCTCGCGCTGCCGGCGCTGCAGCCGTACCTGGGCGAGGCGACGCGCGCGCGCGTGCTCGACGGCACGCTCGGCGCGACCGTCAACGCGAAGACCGACTGGGGCAAGACGCCGCTCGCCGCGGAAGTCGCGGACAGCACGGTCAGCCTGAAGTCGCTGAAGGTTGCCGCGCCGAACGACAAGGCGCCCGCGATCGTGCTGCCCGACGCGAGCGCGAAGATCGCGAAGGTCGACGTCGCCGCGCGCACCGCGGAGATCGCGAGCGTCGACGCGAGCGGGCTCGCGCTCGACGTGAAGCGCCTGAAGGACGGCAAGATCGACCTCGCGGCGCTGGCCGAACCCGCGCAGGCGGCGGTGCCGCAGCGCACGGTTGCGCGCAAGGCCCAGGCCGTCGCGCCGACGTGGCACTACCGGATCGACGCGCTGAACGTGAAGGACGCGTCCGCGAACTTCACCGACCTGTCGACGCCGCGCCCGGTGAAGCTGGCGATCAAGCCGCTGGACCTGTCGGTGCAGAAGGTGAGCGACGACCTGACGAAGCCGCTGCCCGTGCAACTGAAGGCGACGCTGAACCGCAAGGGCTCGCTGAACGTGTCGGGCGACGTGACCGCGCAGCCGCTGAAGCTCGGCCTGAAGATCAACGGCAACCGCCTCGACGCGGCCGCGTTCGAGCCGTACTTCGGCAGCGCGCTGAACGCGACGATCGCGAGCGCGCTGCTCAACGCGCAAGGCAACCTGACCTTCGCGCAGGTGAAGGACAGGCCGCGCGCGACCTATCGCGGCGACGTCGCGCTGGTCGACGTGCGGATGCTCGACAAGGCGACCTCCGACCCGTTCGCCGGCTGGCGCTCGCTCGCGCTGTCGAACCTGAAGGCGAACTACGACGAGAAGGGCACCGACGTCGACGCCGCGCGCGTGACGTTCTCGAACTTCTACGGTCGCGTGCTGCTCGACGCGCAGGGGCGGCTGAACCTGAAGGACGTGGTCGCGAAGGAGTCGGGCCCCGCGCAGTCGCTCACGCGCGACGCGAGCAAGGGCGAGCCGGTGCCGCTGTCGCCGGGCGTGACGCCGCCGGCCGCCGCGCTGGCCGCGTCGGCCGCGGCCGCGCAGCAGGCGTCCGTGCCGGCCGCCGCGTCGGCGACGGTGGTCGTGAAGGCCGCGCCGCAGCCGCAGAACCCGGTGCGCATGCACTTCGGCGAACTGCTGCTGCAGAACGGCCGCGTCACGTACACGGACAACTTCATCAAGCCGAACTACACGGCGAATCTCGTCGCGATCAAGGGCACGGTCGGCGCGTTCGGCACGGATTCGACGACGTCCGCGCCGGTCGACGTCGCCGCGAACCTCGCGGGCAACGGGCCGATCTCGATCAAGGGCTCGGTGAACCCGCTGATCGAGAAACCGGCGCTCGACCTCACGGCGACCGCGCACGACATCGAGCTGACCAACCTGACGCCGTATTCGGCGAAGTACGCGGGCTACCCGATCACGAAGGGCAAGCTCAACGTCGATCTGCACTACCAGCTCGCGAACGACCAGCTGTCGGCGAACAACCACATCTTCATCGACCAGCTCACGTTCGGCGATCGTGTCGAGAACGACACGGCGACGAAGCTGCCGGTGAAGCTCGCGATCTCGCTGCTGAAGAACACGCGCGGCCAGATCGACGTGAACCTGCCGGTGTCGGGCTCGCTGTCGAATCCGGAGTTCAGCGTCGGCGGGCTGATCTGGCACGCGGTGTTGAATCTGATCGCGAAGGCCGTCACGTCGCCGTTCACGCTGCTCGCGAATGCGTTCGGCGGCAGCGGCGGCGAGGATCTCGGCTACGTCGAGTTCGCGCCGGGTTCGTACGCGTTGACCGACGCGCAGCAGAAGAAGCTCGACACCGTCGTGAAGATGCTGACCGAGAAGCCGTCGATCCGCCTCGACCTGATCGGCCGCGTCGATCCCGCGCAGGACACGCCGGGGCTGCGCGACGCGTACGTCGAGCGGCTGGTGCGCCAGCAGAAGCTGAGGGACGTGGTCGGCCAGGGCGAGAGCGTCGATCCGATGTCGGTGAAGGTCGACAAGGCCGAATACTCGAAGTATCTGACGCGCGCGTACAAGGCCGCCGACTTCAAGAAGCCGCGCAACCTCGTCGGCCTGCAGAAGACGCTGCCCGATGCGGACATGAAGCAGGCGCTCGCCGATCACGCGCCGGCCGACGACAACGCGCTGCGTGCGCTCGCGCAGCAGCGCGCGCAGGCGGTGCGCCAGTATCTCGACGGCAAGATCGACTCGAGCCGCATGTTCGTCGTCGCGCCGAAGCTCGACGCGAAGGGGATCTCGGACAAGGGCGCGACGACCCGCGTCGACTTCGGGCTGCAGTAAGCGTCATCGCCATCCGCCGCCGCGCCCGCATCCGCCGGGCGCGGCGGTTTTTTTCAGCGCCCGGCGATCGCCGGTTCGCGCTTGTCCAGCTCCTTCCTCGCGGCCAGCGGCAGACGCGCGTCGTCCCACTGCGTCAGCCATTCGACTTCCTTCGCGGTAAACACCTGTCCGTAGTTGCGCAACGCGTACTGCAGCGCGTCGACGACGTGATGGCGAATGATTTCGGGGGTACGTGCATCGTCCAGCACGAACCGGAGAGCTTCCAGGGTCGACATACTCGTGCTCCGGGTCAGGGAAAACCCTTTATCACACGCCAATAGTCGCCGGCCAACCCGAAAAAAAATCCGGCCGCACGGCCGGCGCACGGCGCGCATCGCATGGCGACCGCTTCATGTCGCTTGCGTTTGGTTACGTTTGACAGAGAACAGAAAGCCTGGCTTCATCCGTCCGCCCCACGATCCGGCGATATTTTGCGCGCCTGATGGCAGGTCACGGAGTTCAACATCAATCGATGAGGTGGGGTGATGATTTCGTTTTTCGGTAAACAGCGGAAGATGGCGGCGATGGTGGCGGGCGCGCTGGCGTTCGCCAGCGCAGGCGTGCATGCGGCGCAACAGGACGGTAACGATCAGGGCGAGGGCAACGGCCGGGCGAGCCGCGTCGTGAAGCACGTGCTGCTGCTCAGCATCGACGGCCTGCACGAGCAGGATCTCGCGCGCTGCATCGGCGCGAATACGTGCCCGAACATCGCCGTGCTCGCGAAGAGCGGCGTGACGTACGCGAATGCATACACGCCGGGGCTGTCGGATTCGTTTCCGGGCCTCGCCGCGCTGGTGACGGGCGGCTCGCCGAAGACGGCCGGCCTGTTCTACGACGTGTCGTACGACCGTAACCTGTACGCGCCGAGCGACTCGACATGCTCGGGCAAGCAGGGCTGGAACGTCGTGTTCGACGAGACGACCGGCATCGACGCGCAGAACGGCGGCGCGCTCGTGCACCTCGACGGCGGCGGCGCGTTCAATCCGCAGGCGATTCCGCATGCGAAGGTCAACGGCCAGTGCGTGCCGGTCTACCCGCACAACTACGTGAAGACCAACACGGTGTTCGAGGCCGTGAAGGCCGGCGTGCCGAATGCGCACACCGCGTGGGCCGACAAGCACGCGTGGGGCTACGACTGGCTGAACGGCCCATCGGGCACGGGCGTCGACGATCTGATGCGCACCGAGATCAATTCGATCGACCCGGCGACGAACACGGCCTACACCGACGTCTATTCGCACACCGCGCGCTTCGACAACCTCCACGTGCAGGCGCTGATCAACCAGATCGGCGGCCGCGATTCGACCGGTACGAAGAATGCGCCGGTGCCGACGCTGTTCGGCGCGAACTTCCAGACGCTGAGCGTCGCGCAGAAGGCGCCGGTCGCGAAGGGCGGCGGCTATCTCGACGCCGACTTCACGCCGAACGGGCAGGTCGCGAATGCGATCACGTATGTCGACAACTCGATCGGCCATGTCGTCGCGGCGCTGAAGCAGGCCAACCTGTATTCGTCGACGGCCGTGATCGTCACGTCGAAGCACGGCCAGTCGCCGACCGATCACACGAAGCTCGTGAAGAACGGCGACACGCTGACGAAGCTGCTCGAAGCGAACAACTACATCGATCCGAACGGCAACTTCGGCCAGAACAACACGACAACGGGCAACCTGAACGACGGTTCGGGCCTGGTCGGCACGGGCTTCGTGCAGACCGACGACGTCGGGCTGATCTGGCTGCGCGACCGCAGCCAGCGCACGGCCGTCGTGCAGACGCTGAAGGCGAATCTCGGCTGCAACGCGCCGGGGATCTGCGCGGACGGCCCGCAGGCGTACGTGCTGTATGGCGCGGCGCTCGCCGACCGCTTCGGCGATCCGGCCAACGGCCGCACGCCGGACATCGTCGTCCAGCCGAATCCGGGCGTGATCTACACGTCGAGCACGAAGAAGGACGAGGAGCACGGCGGCAACGCACCGGACGACAGCCACCTCGGCCTGCTCGTGTCGTATCCGGGCCTCCATCGCGCGCGCACGGTGAACGATCTCGTCGGCACGAAGCAGGTCGCGCCGACGATCCTCGCGCTGCTCGGCGCCGATCCGCGCCTGCTGCACGCGGTGGTGGCCGAGAACACGGGCGTGCTGCCGGGGCTGGGTATCGGGCGCTAAGCGCTGTAACGGGAATGCGCCCGCCGCATGAGGCGGGCGACGCAGGCGGCGCCGGGCGGTCGACGGCGCCGCCTGCCGTCGTGTGGCTTGAATTTCGCCGCATGCACCGGCATATTCGTCGCGCATCACCCGTTCAACGACGTACCGAGAGGATCGTTCATGCGCCTTCTGCTTGCCCTGCTGCTCCCGTGGTTCCAGTTCTTCACGATCGGCCGTCCGATCGCCGGGATCATTTGCCTGCTCCTGCAACTCACGATCATCGGCTGGCTGCCTGCTGCGATCTGGTCGGTGTATGCGCTGAGCCAGTACAAGACGGATCGCAAGATCGAGGCGGCGCTGACCCGCAGAAGCTGATTCAAGGTGCGCCTGCTCAGGCGTACTCGACGAAGAAGATTTGCATTTCGGTAGAAAAATATATACTTTACTTGCTCGCTGCTTGGTAATTTATATATATTTCTTCCGAAATGAACGCCTCCTGCACGATCCAGCTCCATGCCGACGGTGCCTGGCACGACATCGGCGTCGTCAACCTGTTCGGCGACCCCGGGGAAGGTTGGCGCGCGCGTGCTTATACCGGTTACGACGTCGAGTGGGCCATTCGGCATCGGCCTGCCCGCGACGCGCATGCGATGACGTGCCGTTTTCCGGTTGGCCTCGAGCCACTGGAGACACCGCATTGGCCTGTTTTCCTGATCGATCTGCTGCCGCAAGGCTTCGGCCGCGAGGAACTGTTGCGCCGCCTCGGTTTGCCGGAAACGGCGGAGCAGCATGCCGACTGGCCGCTGCTGCTCGCGGGGGCCGGTAATTCGATCGGGAATCTGCGCGTCAAGGAAGCGGCGCAATGGCTTGCCGAGCGTCAGGGGCCGCAGCAAGGTTTTACCGACGAGGAGGTGGTCGCGCGAGGCGACGCGTTCAGCGAATATCTTGCCGCGCACGGATTCTTCGTTGCGGGCTCTTCGGGTGTGCAGGGCGAGTGGCCGAAGCTGCTGCTGACCCGCGCCGACGACGGGCTGCTCTATCTCGATCACACGCTGCCGGACGAGCGCGCGATCGAGCATTACATCGTCAAGTTCGGACGTGGCGCGAACGCGCGCCTCGCGCAGATCCTGCGTCACGAAGCGCCCTACATGTCATTGGCCCAGCGTCTCGGCTTGCGCGTGCATGCGCCGCTGGTGCTGCGCGACCGCTCGCTCTTCATCCGGCGTTTCGATCGTGCGCGTGTGGGCGGTCGCGTTGTCCGGCTCGCTCAGGAAAGCGTGGCTTCGTTGACGGGCAAGGCCGGCTTCGGTGTCGTGCCGAGCCATGACGAGGTATGCCGGCATCTCGTGCGTCAATGCACGAACCCCCAGGCCGAGGTGGCTGAATACCTGTGCCGCGACGTCGCGAATCTCGCGTTGGGCAACAAGGACAACCATGCGCGAAACACCGCGTTGCAGCGCGATTTCGACGGGCGCATCGCGCTGACGCCGCTTTACGACTTTGCACCGATGTATCTGCATCCGGATGGCATTGCGAGGCGTATTCGTTGGGAAGGAAATGACGGTGGCCGGCCGGACTGGGCGCGCGTGCTTGATGCGGTCGTTCGGTCGAGCGAGCCGCAGACGGGCGAGACGCATGTCGTGCTGGACCGTGCTGCATTGCAGGCGCGGCTGAGTGCGATGGCGCCGCGTTTGCAGGAAATCGCCGATCACGGCGCCGGTCTCGGATTGGAGGACGACGTGCATGCGTTTCTGCGGCCTGGACTCGAGCGGCTTGCCGGTGAACTGGATGCGCTGGGCTAGGCGGAGGGCGACACGATGGACAAACGCTACAACGCGCTGCCGCTTCCCGAACAGCTTTCGCTCCGGCGGCAAGCGATCGAGGGCGTTCTCGCACATCCCGAATGGTCGCTGCGCGAATCGGTGCGGCACCTGAAGAAGACGATGCGGCTGACGAGTGCGGAAATGGCGACGCTTGCCGGCGTGTCGATCAAGACGATTCAGGATATCGAACAGGGGCGCAGCGACGGGACGGTGCAGACGATGAACCGCATATTCGGCATGCTGGGGCTCAAACTCGGCGTGGTGCGGCAGGACGCGTAGCCGGTCGCGCATTCGCCGCCGTCCGGCGCCGCTCACCCGATCGCCGGCCCGATGTCGCAAGGCGCCACGGCAGCGTGCAGTACGGCGAGAGGGCCGGATGCGGGGCGTTGCACCCCGCGCAGCTTATTTCACCGCAAACAGCGTCAGGTTCATGAAGATCTTGAACGCATAGCCCAGCGTGACGGCGCCGATCACGCCGCCCGCCCAAAGAACGACGAACCACATCCAGCCGCGCATCCGCGGCCGCGGCGCCTCGGGCGGGCGACCGGCGGAATCAGTGGTGGTAGTAATGCTGGTCTTCATGGCGCACCTTGCCTCGGAATACCCAGTAACCCATCGTCGTGTAGGCGATGATGATCGGGAGAATAACCGCTGCGCCGACCAGCGTGAAGGTCTGGCTCGAACGCGGCGCCGCCGCTTCCCAGATCGTCATCGTCTGAGGAATCGCATACGGGAACAGCGTGACGAGCAGACCGACGTAGCCGAGCAGCACCAGCGCCAGCGCGAGCACGAACGGCGTCATGTCGTGCCGGTCGCGCACGGCGCGGCGCATCCACACCGCGCACGCGGCGACCAGGAACGGTACCGGCAGCAAACGCCAGAACAGGCCCGAATCGAACCAGCGCTGCGCGATGGCCGGATCCTGCAGCGGCGTCCACAGGCTGACGACCGCGATGAAGCCGAGCAGCACGACGGTCAGCGGCCACACGACGCGATGGAGGCGCCGTTGCAGATCGCCTTCGGTCTTCGCGACGAGCCAGCAGCAGCCGAGCAGCGCGTAGGTCACGAGCAGGCCGAGGCCCGTCAGCAGGCTGAACGGCGTGAGCCAGTCGAATGCGCCGCCGGCGTACACGCCGTCCTTCACGTCGATGCCTTGCAGGAACGCGCCGAGCGCGATGCCCTGGAACAGCGTCGCGCCGGCCGAGCCGCCGATGAACGCGAGATCCCACAGCTGCTTCGTGCGCCGCGCCTTCGCGCGGATCTCGAACGACACGCCGCGGAAGATCAGGCACACCAGCATGAAGATCAGCGGCAGGTACAGCGCCGACAGCACGGTCGAATAGACGATCGGAAAGACCGCGAACAGCCCGGCGCCGCCGAGCACGAGCCACGTCTCGTTGCCGTCCCACACGGGCGCGACCGTGTTCATCATCAGGTCGCGTTCCTTCTCGTCCGGGAAGAACGGGAAGACGATGCCGATGCCGAGGTCGAAGCCGTCGAGCACGACGTACATGAAGAGCCCCAATGCGATGATCGCGGCCCAGATTACGGTGACGTCCATAGGTTTTCTCGTATGCGAAAGGAGTGGGCTCAGACGGTCTCGATCAGCTCGTCGACGGCCGACATCGGGCGGCGCGCGGTGTGATCGGGGCGCGTGTCGGGCAGGTCGTGCGTCGCGTCGTGCTCGACGTCGGGCAGCGCGGGGCCGGCCTTCATCAGCTTCAGCATGTAGTACACGCCGGTGCCGAACACGAGGAAGTACACGATCACGAACGTCATCATCGACAGGCTGACCTGCTGCACCGACAGCGGCGACACGGCCTGCGCGGTGCGCATCACGCCATACACGACCCACGGCTGGCGGCCGGCTTCGGTCGTCACCCAGCCCGCGAGCAGCGACACGAAACCGGTCGGGCCCATCACGAGCGCGAAGCGCTGGAACCACTTCGATTCATACAGGCGGCCGCGGCGGCGCAGCAGCCAGGCGAGCGCGGCGAGACCGATCATCGCGAAGCCGAGGCCGACCATGATCCGGAAGCTCCAGAACACGACCGTCGAATTCGGGCGGTCTTGCGGCGGGAAGTCCTTCAGCCCGCGGATCTCGCCGTCCCAGCTGTGCGTGAGGATCAGGCTGCCGAGGTGCGGCACCTTCACCGCGTAGCGGGTCGTCTCCGCCTTCATGTCCGGGATGCCGAACAGGTTGAGCGGCGTGCCGCCCTTTTCGGTTTCCCACAGCCCTTCGATCGCGGCGATCTTCGCCGGCTGGTGCTTCAGCGTGTTGATGCCGTGCTGATCGCCGATCACGGCTTGCAGCGGCGCGAGCACCAGCAGCAGCCACAGCGCCATCGAGAACATCTTCTTCACGCCCTTGTCGCGGCGGCCCTTCAGCAGGTGCCACGCGCCTGTCGCGGCCACCACCAGCGCGGCGACGATGAACGCGGCGATCGCCATGTGGAACAGGCGGTACGGGAACGACGGGTTGAAGATGATCGCGAACCAGTCGGTCGGCACGACGCGGCCATCGACGATCTCGAAGCCTTGCGGCGTCTGCATCCAGCTGTTCGACGCGAGAATCCAGAACGTCGAGATCAGCGTGCCGATCGCGACCATCAGCGTCGCGCCGAAGTGCGCGCGCGGGCTCACGCGGTTCCAGCCGAACAGCATGATGCCGAGGAAGCCGGCCTCGAGGAAGAACGCGGTCATGACCTCGTACATCAGCAGCGGGCCGGTGACGGCGCCGGCGAAGCTCGAGAAGCCGGACCAGTTGGTGCCGAATTGATAGCTCATCACGACGCCGGAGACGACGCCCATCCCGAACGCGACCGCGAAGATCTTCGACCAGAACAGGCAGAGCGTCTTGTAGTACTGCTTGCCGGTCTTCAGCCAGCGATATTCGAGCACGGCGATGAAGCTGGCGAGGCCGATGCTCAGCGCCGGAAAGACGATGTGAAAGGAGACGGTGAACGCGAATTGCAGGCGGGCCAGATCGAGGGCCGAAAGTGCGGTGTCCATACCAGATGACCGAGGCTGACGATACCCGCCGGCGGGTGCCGGCGGACCCCGGCAGACAGGCAGCGGGGTTGGCTGGAGTATGGGTCGCGATGTTGCACCGCGAAATGCGCCAACTCGTCGCAGATGTCCAGCCCGTCGCGCGCCAATTCGGGTTAAATCGTTGATTCGTATCAAGAAGACCGCTCGCGGCGCGTGTGGCCGCGGCGTGGCGGTCTGACGCACGTGCGTCAATATGGCGCGTCGCATCATCGGAACGACGTCGCGCGTGCGGAACCGGGCGCGCGGCGGCGGGCGGCAGCCGCCGCGCGAATTGCGTACACTCTCAGTCTCGTTTCGGCAGGGCCGGGCGCATCGGTTCCGGCTCGCGTTTACTCAGGGCACAGCGATGATCGATTTACGCAGCGATACCGTGACACGTCCAGGCCAGGCGATGCTGGCTGCAATGATGGCCGCCGAAACCGGCGACGACGTCTGGGGCGACGACCCGACCGTCCTGCGCCTGCAGGCGGTGGCGGCCGAGCGCGCCGGCAAGGAAGCCGGTCTGTTCTTCCCGAGCGGCACGCAGAGCAACCTGGCCGCGCTGATGTCGCATTGCGAGCGCGGCGACGAGTACATCGTCGGCCAGCTCGCGCATACCTACAAGTACGAGGGCGGCGGCGCGGCCGTGCTCGGCAGCATCCAGCCGCAACCGATCGAGAACGCGCCGGACGGCACGCTGCCGCTCGCGAAGATCGCCGCGGCGATCAAGCCGCTCGACAATCACTTTGCCCGGACGCGGCTGCTCGCGCTCGAAAACACGATCGGCGGCCAGGTCTTGCCCGAAGGCTATGTGCAGGAAGCCGTCGCGTTCGCGCGCGGCCGCGGGCTGTCCACGCACCTCGACGGCGCGCGCGTCTGCAATGCGGCCGTCGCATCGGGTCGCCCGATCGCCGAGCTGTGCGCGCCGTTCGACACCGTGTCGATCTGCTTCTCGAAAGGGCTCGGTGCGCCGGTCGGCTCGGTGCTGGTCGGCAGCCGTGCGCTGATCGAGCGCGCGCAGCGCTGGCGCAAGGTGCTGGGCGGCGGGATGCGGCAGTCGGGCATTCTCGCGGCGGCGTGCCTGTATGCGCTCGATCACAACGTCGAGCGGCTCGCGGACGATCACGCGAATGCCGCGCATCTCGCGGCCGGCCTCGCGCGCATCGACTCGGTGAAGGTGCTGTCGCATGCGACGAACATGGTGTTCGCGCAATTCCCCGAAGCCGATTGCGCGCCGCTCGAGGCGTGGCTCAAGGCGCGCGGGATCCTCACGCAGATGCTGTATGCGTCGCGCTTCGTCACGCATTGCGACGTGTCGCGCGCGGACATCGACACGTTCGTCGACGCGGTCGGCGCGTATTTCGCGCAGCGTCGCGCGTGACGCGAAATGCGCCGGCCCGCGCCGGGCCGGCGCGATCTGGCATGACGCAACACACGGAAGGGGTGACGCGGCGCGCTGTCGGTCGATCCGCGTCGTGCCGGCGGATTACGCTTGCGGCGGCGTGTCGACGGGTGGCGCGCCGTCGCGGAACAGCGATTTGAGCTGCGTGCGCAGTTCGGCGCTGTCGGTGTGCTGGTGCACCGAGACCGCATGTTGCACGGCGGCCTCCAGCAGTTCGTTGTCGGAGTCAGCGGAAATTGCGACCGAGCAGTGCATCGCGCTGGGAAACTCGCGGCAATCGATATAGCGGCGGGACATGATGTTCTCCTCACATGAAAGGGAACGGCCGGACCTGGATGATCGGCCGCGCGGCGCGTTCGCGAGGCCGATGGAAAAAGTATAGGCGGCGCGGCTGACTTTCTCGCCGCGACGCATACCGCGCCGGTAGCGTCGATCACTCGCTCACCCGCTCACCCGCTCACCCGCTCACCCGCTCACCCGCTCACCCGCTCACCCGCCAGCGTTACGGCAACGGCGCGAGCAGCCGGCGCGCCGCTTCGACGACCCGTGCGGACAGCGACGCCATCGTCGGGGACTGCACGGTCCACGCGTGCCAGTACAGCGTGACGTCGGTCGGATGCGCGGGCGCGAGATCGACGAGCCCCTGCGCGTCGAGCGGCGCGGTGCCGATCAGCGGCTCCGGCACCATCGCGTAGCCGAGCCCGTGCCGCACCGCGGCGAAGTGCGAATGAGTGCCGGGCACGTAGTGGCACGGGTACGCGCCCTCGGGTAACCCGAACTTCTCCTTCAGAAACGACGATTGCAGCGTGTCGCGCCGCGAATACGCGACGACGGGTGCGCGGCGGGCGCTCGTGCGGTTCAGCCCGCGCGGAAACCAGCGCACCGCGAACGTGGCGGCCGCGAGCAGCCGGTAGCGCATCGTGCCGAGCGGCGTCGCGATGCAGCCGCGCATCGGCTTGGGCTCGGTCGTCACGCAGCCGACCGCCATCCCGCTTTCGAGCAGCGCGAACGTGTGATCCTGATCCTCGACGATCAGTTCGAACAGGATCCGCTCGCCCGCGAGCACGGACGTCAGCGCGGGCAGGAACCACGTGCCGAGACTGTCGGCGTTCAGCGCGATCGTCACGGAGATCGGCGATGCGCGCTCGGTCGCGAGCGTGCTCTGCAGGTCGGCCTGCAGCAGCGCGACGCGGCGCAGGTGTTGCAGCACCCGCTGCCCGGCCACCGTCGGGCGGCACGGCCGCGTGCGCAGCACGAGCGGCGTGCCGAGGCTCGCCTCCAGCGCGCGGACCCGTTGCGTGACGGCGGACGCGGTCACGTGCAGGCGCACGGCCGCCTGCTCGAAGCTGCCGGTGTCGGCGACGGCCAGCAGCGCGGCGGCCTGCTTCGGATCGATCGTCATCGACATGTCGGGGCATTCCTGTGATCGGAGACGTGAACAGGCCGTAGTGTAAGGCAGCGTGCGCGGCCGTCCCGGCGCGGCGCATCGTCCCAGCGTGCGCGATTCGTCGTCGGAATCGGTTGCCGCGCGGAGTGATGCCGGCGGCGCGGGCATTTTGATCTACGCTGTATGAATGGGCGAAACGCGGCGGGTGCGATGCCGCTCGCGCGGTGGCGATGTCGTCATGCCGACGCCGGCGCCCGGCTGCGATATGCAGCATGCCGATCCGACTACACCTCACTGAAGAACCAGACGACGACGGAGCAACAGAGCAATGATCTTCCGGCAACTTTTCGACCCGCAATCGTCGACGTACACGTATCTGCTCGCCGACGGCGCATCGCGCGAGGCGCTGCTGATCGATCCCGTGTTCGAGCAGATGCGCCGCGACGTGGCGCTGCTCGACGAACTCGGGCTGCGGCTCGTCGCGACCGTCGACACGCACGTGCATGCCGATCACGTGACGGGCGCGTGGCTCCTGAAGCAGCACACGGGCAGCGCGATCGCGATCTCGGCCGCGAGCGGCGCGCAGGGCGCCGACCGCTACCTGAACGACGGCGACCGCTGCGCGTTCGGCTCGCGCTACCTGACCGTACGTGCGACGCCCGGCCACACGAGCGGATGCATCAGCCTCGTGCTCGACGACGAATCGATGGCGTTCACCGGCGATTGCCTGCTGATCCGCGGCACCGGCCGCACCGACTTCCAGCAGGGCGACCCGCGCGCGCTGTATCGCGCGGTGCACGGCCGGCTCTTCACGCTGCCGGCCGCGTGCCTGCTGTATCCGGCCCACGACTATCGCGGGCTCACGGTGACGAGCGTCGGCGAGGAGCGGCGCTTCAACCCGCGCCTCGGCGGCGATCTCAGCGAAGACGATTTCGCCGGCTACATGCGCAACCTCGGGCTCGCGCATCCGCGCCAGATCGACGTCGCGGTGCCGGCGAACCTCCAGTGCGGCGTCGCCGCGAACGCGCCCGATGCGCAGGCGGCTGCCGACTGGGCACCCCTCGTCTATACGTTCGCCGGTTTCTGGGAAATCGATCCGCAATGGCTCGAGGATCATCTGCCGGCCGTGCAGGTCGTCGACGTGCGCGAACCGGACGAATTCGCAGGCCCGCTCGGCCATCTGCCCGGCGCGACGCCGATCCCGCTCGGCGAACTGGCCGCGCGCATCGGCGAGATCGCGCGCGAGCGGCCGGTCGTGACCGTGTGCCGGGCCGGCGGGCGCTCCGCGCAGGCGACGGTGATCCTGAAGAAGGCCGGCTTCGACGCGGTCGCGAATCTCGGCGGCGGAATGCTGCGCTGGCGTGCCGAAGGGCGTGTCGTGACGGATGGCCGGTCGTAGCGGCCCAGGCAGTCTTCCAAAAAAATTCCGGATCGATGTCGAAACGGCCGGGCGCCGTGCGTCGTCCAGGTATCCGATCATGTGGCGCTGCACGACGCGGCGCCGAAACCCCGGGAGACCTGTCAATGATGCCGACGCTTTACGCCCATCCCTTTTCGTCCTACTGCCAGAAAGTACTGACCGCGCTGTACGAGAACGGCACGCCGTTCGACTATCGCGTGCTCGCGCACGACGATCCGAAGCCGATGCAGGAACTGACCGCGCTGTGGCCGCTGAAGCGCTTCCCGGTGCTCGTCGACGCGGGTCGTACGGTGATCGAGGCGTCGATCATCATCGAGTATCTCGGCCTGAACCATCCCGGCCCCGTGCGCCTGCTGCCCGACGATCCGCGCGCCGCGCTCGAGGCGCGGACGATGGACCGCTTCTTCGACAACTACGTGGCGACGCCGCAGCAGAAGGTCGTGTTCGATGCGCTGCGGCCGGAAGCCGAACGCGATGCGCGTGGAGTGGCGGACGCGCGCACGATGCTCGACACGTCGTATGCGTGGCTCGACAAGACGATGGCCGATCGCGAATGGGCGGCCGGCGACCGTTTCAGCCTCGCCGATTGCGGCGCGGCGCCGTTCCTGTTCTACGCGGACTGGACGCACCGGATCGACCCGGCGTTCGCGAACGTGATCGCGTACCGCAAGCGTCTGCTCGCGCGGCCGTCGTTTGCGCGCGCGGTGGACGAGGCACGGCCGTATCGTGCGTTCTTTCCGCTCGGCGCGCCCGATCGCGACTGACGGGCGCGGCCGTCGCACGGCGGGCCGCGGCCGCGCATGGCCGGCAGCGCGCGCCGGGGCGACGGAACGACAGCAGCGGCAGCATCGCGAAGGTGCCCGTCACATCGTGCGCGTGGCCGACTGCGCGAGCGTCAGCAGTTCGTCGAACTGCGTGATCAACTCGAAGCACAGCAGGAACGCGAGCGTATAGGCCGGCGCGGGGAAGCGCCGGATCATCTCCAGCACCGGCGGCGCGAATCGCGACCGGATCGCGTCGCGCGTCAGCAGCCAGGCGATCGCGATGCCGATCGCCGCGCCCGCGATCAGGTCGGTCGGATAGTGAAAGCCGAGATACGCGCGCGGCAGGCAGATGAACACGATCGAATACAGCAGCGCGACGATGCCGACGCGGCGCGCGATGATGAAGATGCCGGTCGCGATCGCCATCCACAGCATCGCGTGATCGCTCGGAAACGAACTCCATGTCTGCAGCGTCGCCGCGCGCAGTCCGGCCGACGGAAAGTGCAGGTGCAGGTCGGGGTTGTAGATCGGCCGCACGCGAAACGGCAGCACCTGGGCAAGCACGCGGCCGATGGCCAACGCGATGATCCCGCTCGCGACGGTGGCGACGACCAGCTCGCGTTGCCGTTCGCGGTGCGGGACCGGCTGGAACCACAGCCAGCACAGCACGGGAATGAGCACGAAGCCCTTGAACGTGTAGAGGCCCGCGATCACGCGGATCGCGTGATTCATCAACGGGCCGAACGTCACGTGGGTGAGGAAGATCTGGATCGTGGTGTCGAAATCGTTCATGTCCTGTGCGACCCGGGCGGACGCGCAGCGCATGACGAGCGGCCGGCTGGATCGGAAAGCGCGCTCGCACGGAGCGCAACGGGGGCAAGTATGTCACCCGTTATTTCGAAGAAAATACGAAAAAATACCGGGAATCCCCTGATAAACCGGAGCTGCATGGTGGGGCCGGATGGGAGCGCGCCGTCCCGTGCGGCAGGGTCGAATCATCCGACGTTTGCGTGCGGGCGCGCACGTGCGCCGGAAAAATATTTGGGTGAACTGGACAATTCGACAGGCCGTTGCGGACCTTGCGCCGGATGAATGATTGCCGCGCTGGAACGGTGCGAATCTGCCGGGCGGCGCAGCGTCATGCGCGCGCCGATCAAAAATAAAAAAACGGGCAAGCCTCGTGGGCTTGCCCGCCGGCGTGACGCGATGCCCGTCTTCAGTTGCGCCACACCCGCACGGCGAGCGCGGCCAGCGACGTCGCGACGGCCAGCGCGGTCACCGCGTTCCAGCCCAGTTGCGCGAGCAACAAACTGCCGAGCGCGGCGCCGGCCGCCATCCCGATGAACATGCCGACGAACAGCACTGCGTTGAGGCGGCTGCGCGACGCGGGATCGATCCGGTAGACGATCGACTGGTGCGCGATCAGCGTGGCCTGCACGCCGAGATCGAAGCCGATCGTCGCCAGCGCGAGCAGGACGAGCTGCGCATGCGGCGACATCAGCGGCGCAGCGGCCATCGACGCGAACGACGCCGTCGCGATGCCGATACCGATCCGCGTGACACGCTCGGGGCCGTGGTGGTCGGCGAGCCGCCCGGCGATCGGGGCGGCCAGCGCGCCCGCGGCGCCCGCGAGGCCGAACGCACCGGCGGCCGCGCTGCCGAGGTGGAACGGCGCACCGTGCAGCATCACCGCGAGCGTCGACCAGAACGCGCTGAAACCGATGGCCAGCAGCCCCTGCGCGAGGGCGGCGCGGCGCAGTGCCGAATGGTCGCGCCACAGCGCGCCGAGCGAGCCGATCAGCGCGCGATACGGCAGCCGCGTGGTCGGCTCGAAGCGCGGCAACCCGCGTGCGGCCACGGCGCCGATCGCGGCGACGCTGACGGCCGCGAGCGCGAACATCGCGCGCCAGCCGGCCGTCTCGGCGACGAGTCCGGCCACGACGCGCGACAGCAGGATGCCGAGCAGCAACCCCGTCATCACCGTGCCGACGATGCGGCCGCGATGCGCGTCGTGGGCGAGCGTCGCGGCGGCCGGTACGACGTCCTGCGCCATCGTCGCCGCGAGGCCGATCGCGAAGCTCGCCGCGAGCAGCAGCCCGAGCGACGGCGCGACGGCGGCCAGCAGCAGCGCGACGACCAGCGCGGCGGCCTTGGTCACGATCACGCGGCGTCGGTCGAAGCGGTCGCCGAGCGGCGCGAGCAGCAGGATGCCGAGCGCATAGCCGAGCTGCGTGAGCGTCGGCACGAAGCCGATCGCTCGCGCCGATGCGCCGAGATCGGGCGCGAGCGCGCCGAGCATCGGCTGCGCGTAGTAGAGCGGGGCAACGCCGAGGCCGGCGGCGGCCGCGAGCAGCAGCACGAGCCGGCGATCGGGCATCGAATGGGCGGCCGGATGGGCCGGGGCATGCGCCACGCGGGGCGTGGCGTCGAGACGGGTCGGGGTGGACATCGCGTACATCCTCGGTTGAAGAATGGGATGGACGCGAGTGTGGCGGTACGCGGGCGGCGACGGTAGTGCCGGCAGGCGCAGATTTGTTATACGCTACACGCATGACCGAAAAATCTTCCCCCTCTCCCGCTGCTGGCGGGTCTCGGCGCATTCAGACGGTGCCGGTGGACGGCGCCGGCTATCGTTTCGAGCTGATGGAAACCTTCGTGCGCATAGTCGAGGCCGGCAGCCTGTCGGCGGCCGCCGTGCAGTTGCATACGACGCAGCCGACCGTCAGCCGGCGGCTGCAGGCGCTGGAAAGTTCGCTCGGCATGCGGCTGCTGCAACGCACGACCCATACGATGCGGCTAACCGTCGACGGCGAGCGTTGCTTCAAGCGGGCGAAGGAGCTGCTGGCGAGCTGGGCGGCGTTCGAGGCCGATTTGCGTGGCGCGCAGGAGGAGCCGGACGGGCTGCTGCGCGTCGCGGTGCCGCACGCGTTCGGGCAGCAGCGTTTCGTGGCGCCGCTCGTGCAGTTCCTGCGCGACTATCCGCGCGTGTCGGTCGAGTGGCTGCTGCAGGACGAGGTGCGTGATTTCGTCGGCAGCGGCATCGATTGCGCGATCCAGGTCGGCGAGCCCACCGATCCGGGCGTGGTCGCGATCCGGCTGACGAAGGTGCCGCGCTTCGTGGTCGCCGCGCCGTCGGTGCTGAACGGCGCCGACGTGCCGGCCGATCCGGACGCGCTTGCCGCGCTGCCGTGGCTCGCGTTGCGCACGTACTACCGTACCGAGCTCGCGCTCACGCATGCGGCCACCGGCGACACGCGGCGCATCGCGATCCGCCCGCGCATCACGACCGCGAACCTGTATGCGCTGCGCAGCGCGGCGCTGCTGGGCGTCGGCGCGTGCGTCGGATCGTCGTGGATGCTGGCCGACGATCTCGCGCGCGGCGATCTCGTGCACCTCGCGCCCGACTGGCAGGCCGCGCCGCTGCCCGTCTACCTGACTTATCCGCATGCGCAGTTCTATCCGTCGCGGCTCGTGCGGTTCGCCGCGATGATGCGCGAGGCCGTGCCGGCGCTCGTCGAAGGGCGCGACGGCTGAAACCCGCGGCGCCCGGTGGCGGCTCGCCGTCAGCCGCGCCGGATCCCTTCGGGCAGCGCGCTGATGCGGCGTACTTCGGGCGAGTCGAGCCACGCGCGCGACGTCGCGCAGTCCACGAACATGTCGGTCGCGTCCTCGCCCCAGAACAGGTCGCCGTCGAGTGCGAAGGTCGGCACGCCGAACACGCCGTCGGCGATCGCGCGATCCGTGTTCGCGCGCAATGCATCCTTGACTGGCTGGGCCTCGACGGCCGTCACGCCTTCCGGAAAGCCGACGGCTTCGCACAGTGCGGCGAAGCCTGCCGGCGTCGATACGTCCTGGCCGTCGCGCCAGATGTGCCGGAAGATCCGCCGGATCGCGTCCGGCGAACTGCCCATCGCGATCGCGAGGCGCAGCGGCTTGATCGGATTGAACGGGTGCGCGGGCGGCATCCGGAACGCGATGCCGAGCTTGTCCGCGCGATATTGCGCATGCCGATAGGTGAACACGCGTTTGGCCGCGATCTCCGCCGGCGCTTTCTGGCCCCAGTGGGCGAGCAGCGCGCCGAGCACGATCGGCCGCGGCTCGAACGCGGCGGCGGGCGGCAACCGGTCGAACTGTTCCTGCTGCAGGTAGGCGAACGGCGAAACGAAATCGAAATACCAGGTGGCGGTACGCGCGGCGTTCATCGCGGGTGTCTCCTCGTGCGGGGCCGGTTGACGGTTGCACGCGCGGTGCGTCGCCTGCGGACGGCGCGCTGCGTGCATCGGCGGCCAGTGTCGCATGCGGCTGCCTTTCGCGCTGCCGTGTCGCCTGCCGGATGCAACCGGCTCCCTACGACTGGGCGGGGTCGTCCGCTGACGACGCGAGCCGCGCGAGGCTGTCGCGCACGGCGGCGGCGTCGTAGCGCGCGCCCGTGCCGCCGAGTGCGACGGTCGCCTTCTGCGCGAGCGGCAGCAGCATCGCGAGCGCCGCCGTCATCGCCGGCGCGGCGGCGAGCCGCGATTTCGGGCCCGACACCGTCAGCGCACCGACGCATTCGCCGGCCGCGCCGAACACGGGCACGGACGCCGATGCCGTCTCCGGATCGCGCTCGCCGTACGACGCGGCCCACAGCTGTTCGCGCACGTCGTTCCAGCGGGCGTCCTGCGTGTCGGTGAAGGCCAGTAGCACCTTCCCCGATGCGCCCTGTGCGACCGGAAACTCCTCGCCGACGCGGATCGATACGCGCACCGCCCGCGCGGGCTCGACGCGATAGAGCACGGAGCGCACGTCGCCCTGGCGCACATAGAACGATGCCGTTTCCCCGAGTTCGCGGCTCAGCGTCTCGAGTAGCGGCTCGACCACCGGGCCGACGCGGAACGAACGCTGGTACAACGCCGCGAGCCGCAACGGCTCGTGCCCGATCGCGTACTGGCCGTCATCGAGCTTGCGCATGAATCCGCCATGCTCGAGCGCGGCGAGCAGGCGCAGGATCGTGCTCTTGTATAGCCCGGTGCGGCGCGACAATTCGGCGAGCGACAGCCGGTCGTCGGTCTGGCCGAACGCCCGGAGGATCGCGAACGCGCGGTCGAGCACCGCGACGCCGCTGGACGCTTCTTCGGTCGCCGGATCGGATGCGTCGCCGGCCTGATTTGCTGGATTCGTCGGCACTACGTGCTTCCTTCGGATAACGGTCGATCGACTATATCGTTCTATCTGGCAGAACTCAAGTTCCAGAAAAACGCAATTTCACGGGTATACCCCGCTTACCGCATCTTCAACGCGCGCCTAAAGTTCTGTCAAACAGAACGATATTCTTTCAGATAGAACGATGAGGCGTCGAATGAAGGGTTCCGAACATCCGAAGGTGCTGGTCAGCGAGGTCGGGCCGCGCGACGGGCTGCAGAGCATCGAGGCCGTGATGCCGACGGCCGGCAAGCTGCGCTGGATCACCGCGCTGGCCGCGGCCGGCCTGCGCGAGATCGAGGTCGGGTCGTTCGTGCCGGCCAGACTGTTGCCGCAGATGGCCGACGTACGTGAAGTCGTGGCGCACGCGCTGGCGATTCCCGGGCTGCACGTCGCCGCGCTCGCGCCGAACCTGCGCGGCGCCGAGGGCGCATTCGACGCGGGCGTGCACAAGCTGACGCTGCCGGTCTCGGTGACGGAAGCGCACTCGCTGGCGAACATTCGCAAGACGCCCGCGCAGATGATCGACGAGGTGCGCGCGATCGTCGCGCTGCGCGACGCACGGTTTCCGTCAGTGCAGATCGAGGCGGGGGTGTCGGTTGCGTTCGGTTGCACGATTGCGGGCGCCGTCAGCGATGACGAGACGATCGCGATGGCGGTGGCGATGGCTGAATGCGGTGTCGACGAGATCGGCCTGTCCGATACCAGCGGTTATGCGAACCCCGTACAGGTGCGCCGGCTGTTCACGCGCCTGCGGCGCGAAGTCGGCGACAAGGCCGGCGGCGCGCATTTCCACAACACGCGCGGCCAGGGGCTCGCGAACGTCGTTGCGGCGCTCGATGCTGGCGTGACGACGATCGACGCCAGCCAGGGCGGCCTTGGCGGCTGCCCGTACGCGCCGGGCGCGACCGGCAACATCGTCACCGAGGATCTCGTGTTCCTGCTCGAAGCGATGGGATACGACACGGGCGTCGACGTCGACGCGCTGCTCGCCGCGCGCGCGATCCTGCATGCGGCGCTGCCGTCCGAGGCGCTATACGGCCACGTGTCCGACGCGGGGTTGCCGAAGGGGTTCCGCTATGCGGATGGCCGCGCTCCGTCCGCCGTGCAACCGGAAGGATGTCTGCCGGGAGCCGCACGATGAACGATCGGCAATCGGCCTCCGCGCTGCCGTATGCGGGCGTGCGCGTGATCGAGATGACGCACATGGTGATGGGCCCGACGTGCGGCATGCTGCTCGCGGACCTCGGCGCGGAAGTGATCAAGATCGAGCCGATCGCGGGCGACGGCACGCGGGCGCTGCGCGGCTCCGGCGCGGGCTTCTTCGGGATGTTCAACCGCAACAAGAAAAGCCTCGCGGTCGACGTGAAGGATCCGCGCGGGCTGGAGATCGTGCTGCGGCTCGTCGCGACGGCGGACGTCTTCAGCGAGAACTTCAAGAGCGGCACGATGGACCGGCTCGGTCTCGGCTATCCGGCGCTGGACGCGCTCAATCCGCGCCTCGTGTACGTGTCGCACAAGGGTTTCCTGCCGGGGCCGTACGAGCATCGCACCGCGCTCGACGAGGTCGTGCAGATGATGGGCGGCCTGGCCTACATGACGGGCCCGGAAGGGCGACCGCTGCGCGCGGGCGCGAGCGTGAACGACATCATGGGCGGCATGTTCGGCGCGATCGGTGCGATGGCCGCGCTCGCGCAGCGCGAGCGCACGGGGCGCGGCCAGCAGGTGCAGAGCGCGCTGTTCGAGAACAACGTGTTCCTCGTCGCGCAGCACATGATGCAGTTCGCGGTGACGGGGCAGGCCGCGTCGCCGATGCCGAGCCGGATTTCCGCGTGGGCCGTCTACGACGTGTTCTCCGTCAAGGACGACGAACAGATTTTTCTTGCGGTCGTGTCGGACACGCAGTGGGTGCTGTTCTGCGACGCGTTCGGCCTGACTGCGCTGAAGGAGGATCCGCGCCTCGCGACCAACAACCTGCGCGTCCAGGCGCGCGAATGGCTGCTGCCCGAACTGCGTTCGCGGCTTGCGCCGTACTCGGCCGCGGAGATCGGCGCGATCTTCGAGTCGACCGGCCTGCCGTACGCACCGATCACGAAGCCGCAGGACCTGTTCGACGATCCGCATCTGCTTGCCACGGGCGGCCTCGAAGCCGTGACGCTGCCGGCCGACGCGAGCAGCGCCGGCCGGCCGGTCGACACGCGCACGGCGCTGTTGCCGCTGACGCTCGCAGGCGAGCGCCTGCGGCTGCGCTCGGCGCCGCCCGCGCTCGGCCAGGACACGTGCGCGCTGCTCGGCGAACTCGGCTACACGCCGGACGATGCGCGTGCGCTGATCGATGCCGGCGTCGTCGCGGGGCGGTACGGCGCGGACGCCGCCGCGCACGGCGACGGGCCGGGCGGCGCGCCTTCGGCGAACGAAGTGGCGAGCGCGTAGCGCGGCCGCGATTCATCGAACGAACAAAGGCGTCCCGGCCGCGCACCGCGCGGGGAGGATCGCCGCATCCACGGAGACAACCATGACATCCGCTTCCCCGGCGCTGGCCGCCGATCGCGAGACCGACGCGGCGATCGAGCAACGCGCCGTGCGCAAGGCCGCGTGGCGCTTCATCCCGCTGCTCGCGCTCGCGTATTTCTTCAACTATCTGGATCGCACGAGCGTCGGATTCGCGGCGCTCACGATGAACCGCGATCTCGGGCTGACCGCGACGCAGTTCGGCTGGGGCGCGGGGATCATGTTTGCCGGCTATTGCGTGTTCGAAGTGCCGAGCAATCTCGCGCTGTACCGCTTCGGTGCGCGCCGCTGGCTCGCCCGCATCATGATCACGTGGGGGCTGATGGCGGCCGCGACCGCGCTCGCGACCGGGCCGACCAGCTTCTACGCGATCCGGCTGCTGCTCGGCATCGGGGAAGCCGGATTCTTTCCCGGTGTGATCTTCTTCCTCGCCGTGTGGTTTCCCGCGAGCTATCGCACGCGCGTGCTGGCGTGGTTCACCGTGTCGACGCCGCTGTCGTCGCTGGTCGGCGGCCCGCTCTCGACCTGGCTGCTGCAGCTCGACGGCGTGCTCGGGCTCGCCGGCTGGAAGTGGATGTTCATCGTCGAAGGGCTGCCTGCGTGCGCGCTCGGTTTCCTCGTACTGAAGCTGTTGTCCGATTCCCCGGAGCATGCGACATGGCTGTCGGACGACGAGCGTGCCGCGCTGCAACGCGCGTTCGAGCGCGATGGCGCCGCCGGCCGCAAGAAGCGCTTCGGCGTGGCGCTGCGCGACGTGCGCGTGTACGTGCTTGCGCTGATTTCGTTCGGCTTCACGATGGGCTCGTACGGAATCGGCATCTGGCTGCCGCAAATGCTGAAGGCGCACGGGATGTCGACGATGCAGACGGGCTGGTTGTCCGCAGTGCCGTACTTCTTCGCGACGGTCGCGCTGCTGGGGTGGGCGAAACGGGTGGACCGTCGCGGCGGCCCGATCGCGAACCTGGCGATCGGATTGTTCATCGGCGCGGTGGCGCTCGGCGTGTCGACGCATTTCCTGACCCTCGGCCCGGCGCTCGTCGGCATCACGCTCGCGCTGATCGGCACGATTGCCGGCCGCACGATCTTCTACACGCTGCCGTCGCGCTTCCTGTCCGGCCAGGCCGCGGCCGGCGGGCTGGCGCTGATCAATTCGATCGGCGCGCTCGGCGGATTCGCGGGCCCCTATCTCGTCGGCTACCTGAAGGACGGTTTCGGCACGTTCACGGCCGGGATGCTCGGCCTCGCGATCGTCCTGGCGGTCACGACACTGCTCACGCTGTCGCTGTACGCGTTCGACCGGAGCGAATGACATGACCTTTTCGATCAAACGGCGCCGGTTGATCGGTGCGACCGCCGCATCGCTCGCGCTGCCCGCGTTCGCCGACACGCCGGCCCATGACGGAGCTTCCCGGATGACGCAAAGCAACTACCTCGCGGTCCGCCCCGACTGGCTCGCGTCGGCGCTCGAACCCGCGCTCGAGCCCGACCTGCCGATCGTCGACGCGCATCATCACTTCTATGAGCGGCCGGGCTGGATCTACATGCTCGACGACTATCTGCAGGATGCGCGCTCGGGCCACAACATCCAGGCGTCCGTCTACATGCAGGCGCAGACGCGCTATCGCGATTCAGGCCCGGTGGAACTGAAGCCGGTGGGCGAAACGGCCTATGTCGCCGGCGTGACCGAGCCGCTGCAGAACGGCCCCGTGGCCGTCGCGAAAGGCATCGTCGGTCACGCGGACCTGCGGCTCGGCGCGCGCGTGCGCGACGTGCTGGAAGCGCATCTCGAAGCCGGCCGCGGGCGGTTTCGCGGCATTCGGCACCTGACGACGTGGGATGCCGATCCGACGCTCGCCAATCCGCTGTCGGCGGTGCCGCGCGGGCTGCTGCTCGATCCCGCGTACCGGGCCGGCGTCGCGCAACTTGCGCCGCTCGGGCTGTCGTACGACGCGTGGCTGTTCTTTCCGCAGTTGCCCGAATTGTTCGATCTCGCGAAAGCGAACCCCGACACGCGGATCATCGTCAACCACTGCGGTGGCGTCGTGCGGATTGCCAGCTATGCGGACAAGCGGGCAGAGGTATTCGCGCGCTGGTCGGCGTCGATGCGCACGCTCGCGCAATTGCCGAACGTATACGTGAAGGTCGGCGGCCTCGGGATGCGCATCAACGGGTTCGATTTCGAGAAAGGCGCGAAGCCGCCGTCTTCGGCGCAGCTTGCCGACGCATGGAAGCCGTGGATGATGACCTGCATCGACGCATTCGGCCCCGGGCGCTGCATGTTCGAGAGCAATTTCCCGGTCGACAAGGGGTCGTATGCGTTCGTGAACGGCTGGAACGCGTTCAAGCGACTGACCGCGCAGGCCGGCGCGGGCGAGCGCGACGCGCTGTTCCGCGGCACGGTTACGCGGGTGTACCGGCTCGGTTGACGCGCTTGCGCGGCGTCATCCGGCTTCCACCAGCGCCGCGAGCCGCGCCAGCGCCATCCGCCAGCCGGTCTCGTTGTCGGCGACCGGCACGCCGGGCGGGACGCCGTCATGCACGGCGTCCACGCGCGTGCCGCCCGCTTCGTCGGACAGCGTGATCGTGATCGTCATCGCGCCGCGCAGCATCGGGTCGTCGGTTTCGAATACATCGATCTCGACGATCTGCTGGTCCGGCACCAGCGTGACGAAGCGGCCGTGATAGGTGTCGGTGTGCGCGGTGGTCTTGCCGGTGCCGGCCGACGGCGCGTCGTAGCTCAGCGATACGCGCAGCGCGCCGCCTTCGCGTGCATCGTAAGCATGCACGCGGCAGGTCATGCCGTCGGGCACCTTCCACTGTTCGACGGCGTGCGGGTCGAGCAGCGCGCGATAGACGCGCCCGCGCGGAGCGTTCAGGTGCCGGCTGACCCGGGTCGAATGCGTGTGCGTATGCAACATGTTGCCTCCCGCGAAGCGCGCGCGACGGTGCACGCCGGTGCTCGGCGTGTCGTCGTGCTTCCTTCAGGAATCCTAGGCGCGGGCGCGGCGGCATGCAATGACCGCACGCGAAGCGGCGTTCAGCGCAGGGTGGCGGCGAAGGCGTCGAGCTGCGTGATGCAGGTGTTCCAGCCCTCGAAAAAACCGAGCGCTTCGTGGCGCTCGCGCGTCGCGGCGTCGGGATGCATCACGCGCGCCTCGTAGCGGCTGCCCGCGTCGTCGTCGGCCATCGTGACGATCGCCGTGAAGCCCAGCCACGGCGCCTGCGGCCGCCAGCCGCCCGCGAGCATCGACGTGAACGCGATGCGCGATTCCGGCACGATTTCGAGGAAGCAGCCGGGGTTGTCGCTCGTGCCGCCGTCGGGGCCGCGCATGAACGTATGGAAAGCGCCGCCCGGCCGCAGGTCGAACGCGCGTACCTCGGTGGTCCACGGCTTCGGGCACCACCATTCCTTCAGCAGTTCGGGGTCGGTCCATGCGCGCCACAGCGCATGGCGCGGCGCGCGCAACGTACGCGTGATGACGAGATCGTTGGCTTCAGCGGGTTCGACGCGGCTTGCTGACATCTTGCTCCTCCTGGTGACGGCGTTCGACGAATTCGACGAGACGATCGGATCGCGCTTCCCACTGCGCGCGCTGCGCGGCGAGCCATGCCTCGGCCTCGGTCAGCCGGCTGCCGACCAGCGCGCAGGTGCGCGAGCGGCCGGTTTTCCGGGTCGCCACGAGGCCGCTGCGCTCGAGCACGGCGACATGCTTCATGAACGACGGCAGCGCCATGTCGAACGGCGCGGCCAGCGCGGAGACGGTCCGCTCGCCCTGGCCGAGCGCGCTGACGATCGCGCAGCGCGTCGGATCGGCGAGGGCATGGAACACGTCGCTGATGCCGGGCTGAATGTTATCCATTTGGCTAAGTGTAGACGATGTCGAAACCGATGCAACGAAAATTTCCGTCGCGTACGATGATGGGGCGGTAACACGCGCCGATCGGGCGTCGCGTTGCCGCACGCCTGCCGCCGTCGCGCGAGCCTAGATACCCGGCCGGCGTTCGTTCCGATTCCGGCCCGTGCCGAACCCGTGCATGCGGCCCATCCGACTCCCGGAGATGGCATGACCGAACCTGTTACCGTGCGCCGCGTCGGCGCGAGCGAAGCGATGGCCTGTGTCGATGCGCTGGCCGACGTGCTGATCGATTGCGTCGAAGGCGGCGCATCCGTCAGCTTCATGTTGCCGATCGAGCGGCCGACCGCCGTCGCATTCTGGACGCGCGTGGCCGAGGGCGTGGCGAACGGCGAGCGCATCCTGCTCGTCGCCGAGGATACGTCCGGCCGGATCGTCGGCACCGTGCAGGTCGTGACCGTGCAGCCCGAGAACCAGCCGCATCGCGCGGACGTCGCGAAGATGCTCGTGTCGCGGCACGCGCGCCGGCAGGGCGTCGCCGCGCGGCTGATGGCGGCGGCCGACGCGGCCGCGCGCGACGCCGGCAAGACCGTGCTCGTGCTCGACACGGTGACGGGCGGCGACGCCGAGCGGCTGTACGAGCGGGCCGGCTGGCAACGCGTCGGCGTCGTGCCGAACTATGCGCTGATGCCCGACGGCGCGCTCTGCGCGACGACGTATTTCCACAAACAACTCGCGTGACGGAATCCGTCGAACCGCCGCCTCGATGAAACGCTCCCATGTCGCTTTCGCCCTCACGGGCCTGCTCGTCGCGCTGCCGATTGCCGCGTACGCGCTCGTCAAGCCGCTGCGCGTCGTCGCGCCCGCGCTGGTTCCCGGCGTGTCGTGCCCGAGCGCCGACATCTGCACGGACGATGTCGCGAAGCTCGGCGACGCGCAGCAACTCTATCGCGACGGCTACGCACGCGCGGCGGCTGCCGTCGGCGCGTTTCGCGCGGCACCGCGCGTCGTGTTCTGCGCGACGCGCACGTGCGCCGATGCGTTCGGCCTCGGCACGCGCGCGGCGCTGACGCTCGGCGATTTCGGCGTGGTGATCGCACCGCGCGGCTGGCAGACCTACTTTCTCGCGCACGAGCTGATCCATCACCGCCAGGCCGAAGTGCTCGGCAACCTCGCCGTCCTGACCAAGCCGCGCTGGCTGATCGAAGGAATGGCGTATGCGCTCAGCGACGATCCGCGCCATCCGCTCGCGCAGCCGTTCGAATCGTGGCGCACGCAGTTTGCCGCGTGGAATGCGGCGCGCGGCACGCAGCCGCTGTGGGATGCCGCGCGGGCAATCGAATAGCGCGCGAGGACGGCGCCGCCGCGTCGAAGGGCGCGCCGTTACACCGTTACGCCGACGCCACCGGATCGCCGCGTCGGCCGATCAGCGCGTCCCGCCCCGCGTCCAGAATCTCGTCGGCCAGCGCGGGATCGCTGCCTGCGATCGCGCGAGACAGCACGAGCGCACCGACCATCTGGCTGAAGACCGCAAGCGCGTCGCGGCGCGTCTGCTCCGGCGTGGCGCCGTCGGTCGCCACCATCCGTTCCAGTCGATCGAGATACGCGGCGAGCCCGTGCGCGTAGCATGCGCGCGCCGTATCGGTCAGCCGGGGCGCGTCGCCCGCGAAGCCGGATAGCGGACACCCGGCCTCGACGTCGTCGCGATGCGCGGGCGACAGATAGGCCGCCAGCTGCGCGTCGAGACTGCCGGCGTTCGGCGAATCCGCGCGGTCGGCCATCGCCTTTTCCATGACTTCGGCGACCAGCGCGTCTTTCGACTTGAAGTGGTTGTAGAAGCCGCCCTGCGTGAAGCCGGCTTCCTTCATCAGTTCCGTCAAGCCCACCGCATCGACGCCGCGCACGCGGAACAGCCGCTCCGCAGCCGCGACGATCGTGCTGCGATTCTCGGCAGCCTGCTGTCTGGATACGCCCATCGATCCCTCCCTCATTCCGGCAATTGCGCCGATTGAAAAACACAATGGCGATCACCATTGACGTGCCGGCATCCCGCTGGCACCATGCATCTCCAAGACGATGGTGATCGACATTGAGATTCAAGTGTAGCCGACTTCGCGGACGAAGCGAAGCAACCGGCGCCGCACGGATCGACGTGGATCAGGTCTTCGGTGCGCGGCGGCGCGGGCGGCGGGACTGCCTGCCGTCCGGCACCGGCGGTGCAACGGTTCAGCCCGCGTCGGCAGCGCGGTTTTTTCATTGGATCTCGACGCGTACGGCGAACCGGCGCGCACGGGATGGAATCTCGGAAAGGAACGATCATGAAGATCGAAGGTGCAGTCGTTTTCATCACGGGCGCGAACCGCGGGCTTGGCCTCGAGTTCGCGAGGCAGGCGCTCGAACGTGGCGCGCGGAAGGTCTATGCGGCGGCGCGCGATCCGGCCAGCGTGACGCTGCCGGGCGTCGTGCCCGTGAAGCTCGACGTGACGGATCCGGCGTCGGTCGCCGCGGCGGCCGACGCGGCGCGCGACGTCACGCTGCTGATCAACAACGCCGGCATCGCGCGGCTCGGTAGCCTGACCGACGACGGCGCGGTCGACGCATTACGCGCTCATCTGGAGACGAACATGTTCGGGATGCTGGCGATGTCGCGGGCATTTGCGGGTACCCTCGCGGCTCACGGCGGCGGCGCGATCCTGAACATCCTGTCGGTCGCGAGCTGGATGAACCCGCCGATCCTGTCGGGCTATGGTGTCTCGAAATCGGCCGCCTGGGCGCTGACCAACGGGCTGCGCCATTCGCTGCGCGAGCAGCGTACGCAGGTCGTCGGGCTGCATGCCGGCTTCATCGATACCGATCTGACGGCCGGTCTCGACGTGCCGAAAGCCACGCCGGCCGACGTCGTGCGCCAGGCGTACGACGCCATCGAAGCGGGGGCGGAGGAAGTGTCGACCGACGAATTCACGCGGCAGGTGAAAGCCACGCTGTCGTCGGGCGGCTATCTGGAAGAACCGGCGCTGCATTGACGCCGCCGGCAATGCGAACCCGCCGCGAGTGCGGCGGCGGGCCGCGCCGTCAGACCGTGGTGTCGATGATGCCCGGGATCTTCACGTCCGGGTTCACGTCCGCGTCGTAGTCGACGCCGGCGATCTCGAAGCCGAACAGCCGCAGGAACTCGGTCTTGTAGCCGGCGAAGTCGGTCATCTCGTACAGGTTCTCGTTCGTCACCTTGTCCCACATCGCGACGACCTTGCCCTGTACTTGCGGATCGAGCTCCTTGTAGTCCGCGCGCAGGCGGCCTTCGTCGTCGACGTGCGGCGTCGCGCCGTACAGGCTGTCCTTCAGGAGCCCGTACACCTGCTCGATGCAGCCTTCGTGCGTGCCGGTTTCCTTCATCACCTTGAACAGCAGCGACAGGTACAGCGGCATCATCGGGATCGCCGAGCTGGCCTGCGTGACGACAGCCTTCAGCACCGACACGCGGGCGTCGCCGCCGTGCGCGGCGAGCTTGTCGCGGATCGACAGCACCTTCTTGTCGAGATCCTTCTTCGCTTCGCCGATCGAGCCGTTCCAGTAGATGTCGTGCGTGATCTGCTCGCCGAGGTACGTGAACGCGGTGGTCTTCGCGCCGTCGGCCAGCACGCCGGCTTCGGCCAGCGCGTCGATCCACATCTGCCAGTCCTCGCCGCCCATCACCGCGACGGTGCCGTCGATCTCTTCCTGCGTCGCCGGTTCGAGCGACACTTCGCGGATCACTTCCTTGTCGGTGTCGAGGCCGCGGAACGTGACGGCCTTGCCGACCGGCTTGAGCGTCGAGCTGATGGTTTCGCCCGTCTTCGGGTGCGTGCGGCGCGGCGCCGCGAGGCTGTAGACCACCAGGTCGACCTTGCCGAGATCCTGCTTGATGGTGTCGATCGTGACCTGCTTGACCTTGTCGGAGAATGCGTCGCCGTTGATGCTGCGCGCATAAAGGCCTTTTTCCGCGGCGAATTTCTCGAACGCGGCGCTGTTGTACCAGCCGGCCGTGCCCGGCTTCGTTTCGCTGCCGGCGCGCTCGAAGAACACGCCGAGCGTGTCCGCGCCCGAGCCGAATGCGGCCGAGATCCGGGCGGCGAGGCCGTAGCCGGTCGACGCGCCGATCACGAGCACCTTTTTCGGGCCATTGGCGATCGGGCCGTGCGAAGTCACGTAGTCGATCTGTTCCTTGACGTTGGCTTCGCAGCCGACGGGATGAGTCGTCACGCAGATGAAGCCACGCACGCGCGGTTTGATGATCATGGAAACCTCTGTCTATCAGAAAGGCGGGGACGGCCTGAAATCGGAAAAATCCCGCGCATTGTAAAGGAAGCGGCCGATCGCGGGCGGGCGCGGCCGGAAGGTGCCGGATCGTCCGGTTATTTCTCTCTTGACAGAAATAACTGAAATGAATAAATTCCTCGACATGGAACTCACACCGATTGCCGAACGATTCATTCTCCATTGGGGCGAAATGGGCTCGCGGTGGGGCGTCAACCGCACCGTCTCGCAGATTCACGCGCTGCTTTACCTGGCCGGCCGGCCGGTGGCGGCGGACGAAATCGCCGAGACGCTCAACGTCGCGCGCTCCAACGTCAGCACGAGCCTGAAGGAACTGCAGGCGTGGCGGCTCGCGAAGGTGGTGCACGTGCTGGGCGATCGCCGCGACCACTTCGAGACGTCCACCGACATCTGGGAACTGTTCAAGCTGATCGTCGAGGGGCGGCGGCAGCGCGAGATCGAGCCGACGCTCACGGTGCTGCGCGATTGCCTGACGAACCCGGAGATCGCGAACGAGAGCCGCGAGACCGAACAGCGTATCCGCGACACGCTGCAGTTCGTCGAGACGCTCACGACGTGGTCGGACGAGATGCTGCGGCTCAAGCCCGATACGCTGATGAAGGCGCTCGGCATCGGTGCGAAGATCAGCCAGACGGTCAGGCGTAAGCCGTCGAAGTAAGCGGCGATGGACGTGCGGGCAACAGGCCCGCTTTTTTCGGGATTGTTATTTCTGTCTGTACAGAAATAACTGTAAGTAGAGGATGAAAATGAACGCAGCCTTGCCGTCGGCCTGCCCGCCCGAGCGCACCGGCGCACGCGGCATGACCGTGCTCGTGTGCGGCGCGAACGGCTTCATCGGGCGGGCGCTGTGCGCGCAACTCGAAGCCGGCGGGCATCGTGTGCTGCGCGGCGTGCGACACGCGGCCGGCCCGCACGACGTCGCGATCGACTTCGCGCGGGACGTCGATCCGCACGCGTGGCTGGCGCGGCTGAAGGGCGTCGACGTGGTGATCAACGCGGTCGGCATGCTGGCCGATCGGCGCGGCGCGACGCTCGACGTCGTGCATGGCGCCGCGCCGTGCGCGCTCTTTACCGCGTGCTGTCGTGCCGGCGTGCGGCGCGTGATCCAGATCTCGGCGCTCGGGGTCGAGCGCGGCGATACGCGGTACTTCGCGAGCAAGCTTGCGGCCGACCGTTTCCTGCAGACGCTGCCGATCGATTTCCGCATCGTGCGCCCCGCGCTCGTCTACGGGGCGGCCGGCGCGTCCGCGCGGTTTTTCCGGACGCTCGCGTCACTCCCCGTGCAGATGTTGCCGGCTGGCGGCCGTCAGCGGCTGCGCCCGGTGCATGTCGACGATCTCGCCGAAGTCGTTGCGCGGCTCGTCGTGCAAGCAGGCGATGCGCCGGCGGCGGGCAGCCGGGTGATCGACGTGGTCGGCCGCGACGAAGTCGAATACCGCGAGATGCTGGCCGGCTACCGCGCCGCGCTCGGGTTTTCGCCGGCGGCCCGCGTGACGCTGCCGGGCCCGCTGGTCGGCGCGGCGGCCACGCTGCTCGGCGCGTTGCCGGGGGCGATGCTGACGCGCGACACGTGGACGATGCTGCGCGGCGGGAACACCGGCGATCCGGCGGCCACCGCCGCCGTGCTGGGCCGGCCGCCGCGCGGTATCGGCAGCTTCATCGGTGCGGACGCCGCCGCGCTGCGCGGCGATGCGCTCGCGATGTGGCGGCGTCCGTTGTTGCAGGGCGCGCTCGCGATCGTATGGATCTGGACGGCGATCGCCAGCGCATTCATCCATCCGCTGCACGCGAGCCTCGCGCTGCTGGCGCCCGCACACCTGACGGGCCTGCCCGCACTGATTGCGCTTTACGCGGCCAGCGCGCTGGATTTCGCGTTCGGCATCGCGACCATCGCCGCGCCGTCGCGGCGCCTGTGGGCTGCGCAAGCGGCGCTGATCGTCGCGTATTCGGCGGTCATCGCGGTCACGATGCCGGGCCTGCTGGCCGAACCGTTCGGCCCCGTGCTCAAGAACGTGCCGATTCTCGCCATCCTGTTGATCCTGTTTTCAGAAGAAGAACGCACATGAATACCTATCTCGTCATCAAGGCGCTTCACATCCTGTCCTCGGTGCTGCTGGTCGGCACGGGGTTCGGCACGGCGTTCTACCTGTTCTTCGCGAACCGCACGCGGTCGGTGCCCGCGATCGCGGCCGTGTCGCGGCTCGTGGTGCGCGCCGACTGGTGGTTCACGACGCCGGCCGTGATCTTCCAGCCGGCGTCCGGCCTTTGGCTCGCGCACACGGCCGGTTGGCCGTGGCATACACCGTGGCTGCTCGCGTCGATTGGGCTGTACGCGGTCGCCGGTGCGTGCTGGTTGCCGGTCGTGTGGCTGCAGCTCGAACTTGCATCGATGGCGACGCTCGCGCACGCGAACGGCGACGCCGCGTTGCCGGAGCGCTACTGGCGCTATGCAAAGCGCTGGGAACTGCTCGGTTATCCGGCGTTCTTCGCGATGCTGACCGTCTACTTCCTGATGGTGGTCAAGCCGATGTGAGCCCGTCGCCGTCGCGCGAGAGCGGCGGCGCGCGCGTGAAGGCAGTCGATCGATCGGTTCATGATGCTTGCGATAACAAGAAGGAGTGCAAAGCATGGAATCAAGTGAATTGGTTCTCTACTTCGACGGGCGATGTCCGTTATGCGTTGCGGAAATCCGGCGTCTCGGCGCCCGCGACGCACGACACCGGCTGGCGTTCGTCGATATCGCCAAGCCGGGGTTCGATCCGGCGCCGCTGGGCGTCGACTTGCCCGCGCTGAATCGCGAACTGCATGCGCGTCTGCCCGACGGACGCATGCTGACCGGCATCGACAGCATTCTCGCTGCCTATACGCTGCTCGGGCGCGACAGGATCGTCTGGCTGCTTCGCGTGCCGGCGATGCGTGCCGTGTTCGCGCCGCTGTATCGCCGCCTGGCACGCAATCGGCATGCCGTATCGCACTGGCTCGGGTATCGAGCGGAAACCTGCTGCGAAGGGGGCGCATGCGGCATCGGTGGGGATGCCGAAAGCGCGGCAGCGAACCGCCCGGCGCACGACACGTCGCGGCGCATCGTCGTGCGCTGGATGTATGCAGCGGCGATCGTGCACCTGCTCGTCGGCGCGGCCATTCCGTGGATCGCAGGCGCATCCTCGCTCGACACGTATCACCGCGACATCGAGTGGCATTTCTGGACGGGAACCGCACCCGTAGCCGCGCGCGCCCAGCAGGTCTGGTGGCTGTCGCTGATCGCCGCGACGGTGCAGTGCGCGTCGGTCTGGATGCTCGCGCTCGTCCATCTAGGCAACCGGTTGCGGAAACGGGAAGTGTGGGGCTGACTGCTGGCCGGTCTGTCGATCTGGGCGCCGCAGGACATGTTGTTGTCGTGGCAGGCGCAGGTGTGGGGCCACGTGGCGGTCGACATCGCTGCACTCGTCGCGATGGTGCCGCCGCTGGTCTGGTTGTGGAGGAGGGATACCGCATGAACACGTTGCCTGCTTTCGACTGGGCACTCGATCTGCTGATCGTGCAGGGCGCGATAGGCGCATTCGATACGCTTTACCACCACGAACTGACGCAGGACCTGCCGCACCGCCCGCGTGCGCGGCTCGAACTCGCGATTCATGCGGTGCGATCCGTTTTGTACGGTCTCGTGTTCGCATCGATCGCGAACGTCGCGTTTCACGGCGCATGGGTCGCCGTCCTCGCGACGGTCGTGCTCGTCGAGGTGGGGCTGACGTTGTGGGATTTCGTCGTCGAGGACCAAAGCCGCAAGCTGCCGGCGACCGAGCGCGTGCTGCATACGCTGCTGGCCGTCAACGGCGGCGCGTTGTTCGGGATGCTCGCGATGCAACTGTCCGTGTGGATGCACGAGCCGACTGCGCTGCGCGCGATCGACCTCGGCTGGCGCGGCTGGCTGCTCGGCCTGTTCGCCGTCGGCGTGACGGTGTCGGGCCTGCGCGACGGGATCGCCGCGTGCCGCATCGCGCAACGTGCGCCGGCCGCCAACCCGTTTGCGGGGCAGCGGCCGGGCAACGTGCTCGTCACCGGCGGGACCGGCTTCATCGGCGAAACGCTCGTGAACCAGTTGCTCGATGTGGGACATACGGTCACGTTGCTGGCGCGCGATCCGCTGCGCGCGGCCTACCTGTTTCAAGGCCGCGTGCGCAGCGTGACGTCCGCCGGCCAGTTGCAGCCGCACGAGCGCTTCGACACGGTCGTCAATCTTGCCGGGGCGCCCGTGCTGGGCGCGCGCTGGAGCAAGCGCAGGCAGGCGCTGCTGCTCGCCAGCCGCGTCGGCGTCACGCAGGCGCTGATGCGTTGGGTCGAGACCGCCGAGGTCAAGCCTCGCACGTGGATCCAGGCGTCCGCGATCGGCTACTACGGCGCGCGGCCGGGCGACGAACGGCTCGACGAGGGCAGCAGCGCAGGCGCGGGCTTCATGTCGGCGCTGTGCCGGCAGTGGGAGGCGGCCGCACAGCCGCTCGAACGCCACGGCGTGCGCGCGGTGGTGCTGCGGCTGGGCATCGTGTTCGGCCCCGGCGGGGCGTTGCGCCCGATGCTGCTGCCGCATTACTTCGGGCTGGGCGGTCGATTGGGCGATGGCGCGCAGGTGATGAGCTGGATTCACCGCGACGACGTGCTGCGCGTCGTCGCACGCGCGATGTCGCATGCAGGCATGCGCGGCGTCTACAACGCGGTCGCACCGGTGCCGCTGACCCAGCGCGCGTTCGTGCAGGTCGTGACGAAGGTGCTGCGCCGCCCCGCGTGGCTGCACGTGCCGGCCGCGCCGCTGCGCGCCGCGATGGGCGAGATGGCCGAACTGCTGCTGGACGGGCAGCGCGTGCTGCCGGCACGGCTGCATCAGGACGGATTCATGTTCCGCTTCCCGACGGCCGAGCACGCGCTGCGCGACCTGACGAATCGGCCGCACACCGATTTCGCGCCCACGGCCTGCCGTTTCCCGCGCGGTCGTGTATAAATTCGGCGTGAACGCATTCGGAGCGTGCCGCGCGCCCCGAACGCTCCGCACCCGACCCCACAAGGAGACTGCATGCTGCACGTCCTCGGCAAGATTCCGTCCATCAACGTCCGCAAGGTGCTGTGGCTGTGCACCGAACTGAACCTGCCGTTCGATCAGGAAGACTGGGGCGCGGGCTTTCGCACGACCCACGAACCGGCCTATCTCGCGCTGAATCCGAACGCGCTCGTGCCCGTCATCAAGGACGACGATTTCGTGCTCTGGGAATCGAACACGATCATCCGCTACCTCGCGAACCGCTACGGCGGCGATGCGCTGTATCCGGCCGAGCCGCAGGCGCGTGCGCGGGTCGACCAGTGGATCGACTGGCAGGGCTCGGACCTGAACCGCTCGTGGGTCGGCGCATTCCTCGGTCTCGTGCGCAAATCGCCCGATCACCAGGATCCGGACGGCATCGCGCTGTCGATCGCGGGCTGGACGAAGCACATGCAGGTGCTGAATGCGCAGCTCGAAAAGACCGGTGCGTACGTGGCGGGCAACACGTTCACGCTCGCGGACATTCCGATCGGCCTGTCGGTGAACCGCTGGTTCGGCACGCCGTTCGAGCATCCGGACCTGCCGGCGGTGTCGCGCTATATCGAACGTCTCGCGACGCGCGAGGGTTTCAAGCAGTACGCGGGCAGCGCGAATCCGTAATGCAGCGCGGATAGCGCGTGAAGCGGCGGCGTCACTGCCGCCGCTTCACGCGCCCGGCGGGTAATCGCCCGTCGTCACGCACCGGGCGCGGGCACCGCGTCGAGCACGCGCGCGAGAAAGGCCTCGTGATTCCACGCGGCTTCCGGCCGCGACAGCCCGAGCCGCACGACCACCAATTGACGGCTCGGCACCACGCTCACGAACTGGCCTTCATGGCCGACTGCGTGAAACGCGTCGGCCGGCATCGCCCGCGCGTGCGGATCGCGATCGTTGAACGGCTCCGGCACCTTGACCCACAGCTGCGCGCCGAATTCCTGCCGCGACGACTGCGGCGTCGCGCGCGTCAGGTAGCGCACCCAGCCTTCCGGCAGCAGCCGCTGCCCGTTCCACACGCCATCCTGAAGCAGAAGCTGCCCGAAGCGCGCCCAGTCGCGTGCGCTCGCATACATGTACGACGCGCTGACGAGCGTGCCGGACGCATCGGGCTCGAACACCGCGCTGCGCATCCCGAGCGGCGCGAACAGCGCACGGCGCGGAAACGCGAGGTAGTCGTCGTCGCGGCCGCCCAGTGCTTCGCGCATCACGCGCGCGACGATCGCGCTCGTGCCGCTCGAGTAGGACCACTGCGCGCCGGGCGTCGCGGCCAGCGGCTTCGCCGACGCGAACCGCGCGGTATCGGGCTGCGTGAACAGCATCACCGCGACGTCGGACAGCGGGTCGTCGTAGTCCTCGTTGAATTGCAGGCCACTCGTCATCCGCAGCAACTCGTCGAGCGTGATGGCCGCGCGAGGATCGCCGCTGCCGCGCCATTCGGGCAGTAGCGCCGACGCGTCCGGCGACAGCTTGTGCCGCGCGACGAGCGTGCCGACCAGCGCGGCCGTGACGGTCTTCGTCATCGACCAGCCGGGCAGCGGCGTGTCGGCCGTGAAGCCGGGCGCATAGCGTTCGGCGATCACCTGGCCGCGCCACATCACGACTACCGCGCGCGTGCGCCGAGGCCGCGCCGGATCGGGTTCGTCGAACGCGCGGTCGAGCGCGGTCTGCAGCTTGTGGGCGTCGATGCCGGCGGGCGGCGTGGCCGGTGCGGCTGATGAGGGTGGCGCGGGCGGCAGGTCGGGGAGGGCCGGCAACGCGGCGGGCAAGGTCGCTGCCGCCGCCCCAGTCGGGGATCCGAGCGCGAGCGTGCAGCCGAGTCCCGGCCGGAAGTCGGCTTCGCGTTCGGCGAAGCCGGCGAAGGTCGCCACCGCGCGATGATGGTCGGGGTCGATCGACGGGCGCACCAGTTTCAGAAGCGGATGGACGCCGGCCATGATGTCGACGTCGATCACGGACGCGGCCGGGCGGCCCGACACGAACACGCCGGAACACAGCGCCTTGGCCGCATAACCGGTCGCGATCGGCGCGAGCCGGGACAGCATGTAGCCCGTGTAGCCGATCGCGCCAACGAGCGCGAGCGCGACACCGCGCAAAATCAGCTTCTTGAGGGGGATCGTCATGCGCGAGCGTCCTCGATGGCGTGCCGGTCGGCAACGATCCGGCAGTGTCGCAGGTTCGGGCGAGGCGTTGCAATCGCGACCGCGTGACGCGCGATGGCGGCCGCATGCGTTCGCGCTGCCGCGCGCGCGACGGTTCGGCACGCGTCGCGCGTTGGGCGAGTTGATATCGGGCGGGCCATCGGCCGATAATCGTCCGGGATTGCTCTGCCAGTCCCTCTGTCCAACCGAGATCGGAAAACGCCATGTCCTACGACAACAACAACCCGTTCGCCAAAATCCTGCGCGGCGAACTGCCGTGCGTGAAGGTCGCCGAAGACGACGCGACGCTCGCGATCATGGATCTGATGCCGCAGGCCGACGGTCACGTGCTCGTGATTCCGAAGGAGCCGGCCGCGCAGATTTTCGAATTGTCCGGCGAGGCGGCCGCGGCCGGCATCCGCATGACGCAGCGCGTCGCGGCGGCGGTGCGCGCGGCGCTCGAGCCGGACGGCGTGTTCATCGGTCAGTTCAACGGCGCGGCCGCTGGCCAGACGGTCCCGCACGTGCATTTCCACGTGATTCCGCGCTGGGAAGGCGCGGAGTTGCGGATGCATGCGCGCGACATCGCCGACGCGGCGACGCTCGAAGCGCTCGCGCAGCGCATTCGCGCCCGCTTCGTGTAACAGCCCCTGACGCACCGGGTGCGGCGGCCGTCCACCGGCCAGCCGCCGCGCCGCCAAAGCCTGTTTCAGCGGTCACACGAGGTAACACGTGTAACCGCCCGGGAAACTCGGCCGGCCAGGCCCGGCGCTAGACTCCGCGCATTGTTTCATCGAGCGACAGGAAGGGCGGATCGCCTCTTCGTGCCGGCCGCTGCCCGTCGCGGCGGCACGGCCTTCGCGCGGTGCCATTCGTCTTTCGCGCCGGGAACCGAGCCATGTCCAGACTTCTCATCACGCTTGCCCTGATCGGCGGCCTGTCCGGCTGCTACGTCGCGCCGCCGTACGGCTACGCGCCCGCGCCGGCCTACTACGGCTATGGCTACGGTTATGCGCCCGCGTACTACGCGCCGCCCGTCAGCATCGGAATCGGCGGCCACTTCCGCATCCGCTGATCCGGCACCCGGCGCCCGCCTCGGCTGTACCGGCTGTACCGGCCGGTCGGCTACCGTTAGCCGGACGATGCGCGTGAACGTGCGCGCCGCATGACGGCGGCGCACGGCACCCGGTGTGCGCAGTTCCTATACTTCACAGGAAAGCGCATCCCCGCGAGGCCGTCATCATGACAATTACCCCCAAGGTCGTCGTCCTGTCGGGCGTCGCCACGCTCGTCTATCTCGGGCTCGCCGTGCTCGGCAGCGGCGGGTTCGCTGCCTTCTTCTCGCATCCACCGTTCATCGTCATCGCCGTCGCGACGTTCGCGATGGCCGCCGCCGTGCTGTTCACCGAGGGCAACCTGAGCAGCGGCGAGCGCGAGAACCGCGACAACCGCTGGGTGCTCGCGGCGTTCGCGGTGAGCGGCTTCCTGCTCGCGTACCTGCCCGCGCTGACCGACCGGCTCGACGTCTGGACCTTCGGCGGCGACACCGTGCGCTGGATCGGCGTCGTGCTGTACCTCGCGGGCGGCGTGCTGCGGATCTGGCCCGTGTTCGTGCTCGGCAAGCGCTTCAGCGGGCTTGTCGCGATCCAGCCGGGCCATACGCTCGTGACGGGCGGCATCTACAGCCGCATCCGCAATCCGAGCTATCTCGGCCTGCTCGTCAATTCGCTCGGCTGGGCGTTGGTGTTCCGCTCGGGCGTCGGCGTGCTGCTGGTCGTGCTGACGCTGGTGCCGCTCATCGCGCGGATCCGCTCAGAGGAGGCATTGCTGCGTTCGCAATTCGGTGCCGAATACGACGCGTATTGCGCGCGGACGTGGCGATTGCTGCCCGGCGTGTACTGACCCCGTCGTCTTTTGGACGCCCGTCGTTCGGATGCCGCTTACGGCGTGTGCAGATGTGTTGCCACGTGTGTCTCAAACGTGCGATCGCCTGCATGAGGCGCCTGTCCCGGTACGGGGCCGAACCCTTGCGTTCGTCAATACCGACAAGGGTTTCGAGCGATTTCCAGTACGCGTTCGACATGCGTGATTCGTAAACAACTTGTTACCAGAATGTCCACGGCACGAATGTGGGACCGGTGCTATTCTTCGCCGCAAGCTCATTGAAATGAATTGGTCCGCGGTTCGGCACAATGCCTGGCCCGACGTCGATCGATTCAGATCGTCGTACCGAGCGGACCTCGATAACCAGAATTGCGAACAAGGAAGAATACGGGAATGTGGAAGAAAATCGCCCCCGCTCTCGTCGTCGCCGTGCTGACCGGCGCGACTGCACTGCCGGCAGTAGCCGGTGACTTGAACAATGCGCTCGGCGGCGCGCTCGGCGGGGTTGCCGGCGCAGCGGTCGGCGGCGCGGTCGGCGGCAGCACCGGCTCCGTCATCGGCGGCGCGATCGGCGGCGGCGCCGGCGGCGCGGTGACGTCGAACCGTCGCGAGCGCACCGGCGCGATCATCGGCGGCGCCCTCGGCGGCGGCGCAGGTACCGCGGCAGGCAACGCGATGGGCGGCCGTACGGGCGGCCTGCTGGGCGCGGCGGTCGGCGGCGGCGCCGGCGCGGCACTCGGCGGCAACATGTCGCGCAGTTCGTACGATCGCGATCATGGCGACCGCGGCTACCGTCACCGCAAGCATCGTCACCACCGCGACTGGGACTGATCGCCGCTGGCGCGGCACGGTGCGCGACTCGCGCACCGGCGCGCCGACGGCGTCGGCATCCCGACGCGAGCTTCAGCCCGGCGCCCTGCCGGGCCGCTTCGCCGGCCAGACCGGCGATTCTCCTCCGGCTTCATCAGCCGCAGCCATGTGCCTGATCGACGGGCCGGTCATTCTCCTCCCGCCGTTTTTCCGTTTCTCGACGACATCGTCTGCCGTGTCCGAATGCGTCCGGACAGGGTTGGCCGAATCACATCTGCTTTTCCTTCGGCACGTCGGCTTGTTCCAAGCTGACCTGACTGTCTCCCGCAATCCTGCCGCAGCGATCCGCTGCCGCGCACGTAGCAACCGCCTTCGGCTCGCGTAGCGGGCTGCTGTATCGAGAGCGGCGCTTGCACGCTGCGTTGCCGTGCACGGACGCATTGCACGAACATCGCAACGGTCAGGATTTCCCTGATGGTCGGCCCGCCCCGCAACGCTTCCCCACCGCGCATCGCGGGTGCCGACGGGTAGTGCGAAATCGAATGGATGTCATCGCAACATTTAATTGGTCGATCGGGATCGACTTCGCTATCGTCGGCGATGCTCGCGTATGGAGTCGAACCGTGCCGCTGTCCGCGCCTCGCAGCATGATCGAGAGCGCAGCGGCGCGGCCGGCAGTCCGACAACCCGGGCCGCCGTGTCCGCTGAACCGGACGGACCCGACGCGAAGCCTGGCCGACCGACCGAAGGCGCACGCGCTTTCAAGCCACCCCGGCAACGATGTCCCGCCGCCGCATGTGTGCCCCACGCGCATGCGAACCGCCCGATGCCGTTAGCGCCCGGGGCCGGACCAACCCATTGCCTGGATGCAATATGTCTAAGACAACGTATTACGCGCCGCATGGCGGCCACCCGCCGCAGACGGATCTGCTGACCGATCGCGCGATGTTCACCGAGGCGTACGCGGTGATCCCGAAGGGTGTGATGCGCGACATCGTCACGAGCTGGCTGCCGTTCTGGACTCACACGCGCCTGTGGGTGATCGCCCGCCCGCTGTCGGGTTTCGCGGAAACCTTCTCGCAGTACATCGTCGAAGTGAATCCGGGCGGCGGCAGCGACAAGCCCGAGCAGGACAAGAACGCCGAAGCCGTGCTGTTCGTCGTCGAAGGTGAAGCCGAACTGACGCTGCAAGGCAAGCAGCACACGCTGAAGCCGGGCGGCTATGCGTTCATTCCGCCGGGCGCGGACTGGACGTTGCACAACGTCAGCGATGCCGCGGTGCGTTTTCACTGGGTGCGCAAGCACTATCAGGCCGTCGACGGCATTCCGCTGCCGGAAGCGTTCGTGACCAACGAGCAGGACGTCGAGCCGATCCCGATGCCGGGCACCAACGGCGCATGGGTGACGACGCGCTTCGTCGACATGAGCGACATGCGTCACGACATGCACGTGAACATCGTGACGTTCGAGCCGGGCGGCGTGATTCCGTTCGCTGAAACGCACGTGATGGAGCACGGCCTGTACGTGCTCGAAGGCAAGGCCGTTTATCGCCTGAACCAGGACTGGGTCGAGGTGGAAGCCGGCGATTTCATGTGGTTGCGCGCGTTCTGCCCGCAGGCGTGCTATTCGGGCGGCCCGGGGCGCTTCCGTTATCTGCTGTACAAGGATGTGAACCGTCACATGAATCTGACGCTGAACCCGGCGCGCTGAAACGTGGCGCAAGTCGGATACGAAGGCCCGCCGGTGCAAACCGGCGGGTTTTTTTCGGCTGCGTCGTGGGTTAGAAAGTCAGCGGATAAGCTATCCGACAATCCGAACCCACACCGCCCGAAGGCGTCGCGCGCGGTCTTCGAAGAGGTAGGAGGCCGCCAGCGCCAGGAGACCTGAAATCGCACCCGTCACGATGTGCTCGACATAGGGGATACGGTAATGACTCGTGTGCGAGTAGGCATCGCCCAACGTCGTCAGCACGCCAACGACCAGCGCATTGCCGTATCGATGCGCGTAGAGTTTCGAGACGGGCGTGAAAGTCAGGAGTACAGCCAGAAGGCCGGTAAGCAGACCGGTATGAAATGCGATAGTCCAGTGCGCCACGCTCGTGATGTTTCCCCAGCTCCCCGGCATGCAGGTCATGCACGCACTGGTCGGCTGCCAGAAACGCTGAACAAACAGTCTGACGCGGTGCTTCCACTCGGTTGACATGATGCGTTTCCATCAATGCCGTCGCCACGGCCGACGCCACTACACGTAGACAGGGCGGCTGTGCGCCGTAGAGGCCGGGCAATCACCTGGACATGCGGGAATACTACTCCACGATCAGACGTCCGCTGTTTCGAGCGAGCCCGGGATTCAGCGCTTGCGTCTATCGGTGCGGCCCCGTCTGGGACGCGCATCGAACGATGCGCTGGCGCGGGAAGGCGATGGCTGGCGTCGACCCTGAACGGTCGCCGACGTCATCCAGCTCGTACGTCCTCTTGCGACGCATCTTCGGCCACAGCATCGCGCTGATGTAGTGCGGCAAGCGCCCTGATTCGCTCGGCGACTTCACTGTCGAGCGGCGTATAGATGATCAAGCCCAGGTCTGGCCGACCGTCAACGGAAAGTGCCGAGTACTCCAGTTCGACCGTGCCCAGCGTGGGATGCTGAAGTCGCTTGACGCTGTCTCCTTCGCTCTGGTCAAGTACCTCGTTGTCCCGCCACAGCGCGTCAAACTCCGCGCTAAGATCGCGCAATTCGGCAACCAGCTCGCCGACCTCGGACGCGAGACCCGCGCGAGCCACATCTGCTCTGAACGCGCCTACCACGACACGGGCGATGCTTTCCCAATCGTGCTGCTTCTCGCGGACGGCGGGATTGCGGAACAGGAATTGGAGAATATTGCGCTGACCGGACGGCAAGGTCCCGTAATCAGTCAGCACCACCGCGGCGGCACGGTTCCAGGCAACGACGTCCCAGGTAGCGGTCTTGATGATCGCCGGGCTGGCGTCCAACGAATCGAGCAGCCGCTGCAACCGAGGATTGACAGTGTTGACAGGGTTATAGCGGACCTCGGGCGGCCGCCCAAGCCCCAGCATGAAAAGATGCTCGCGCTCGGCAGGCGTCAGCATCAGGGCACTGGAGATCCGGTCCAGCACCTCCGCAGAAGGCGCACCGCCACGCCCCTGTTCGAGCCATGTGTACCACGTCGGGCTGATATTGGCGCGCTGGGCCACCTCTTCACGGCGTAGTCCAGGCGTTCGCCTGCGCCCGGTAAATCCAAAGCTCGCGGGGTCAAGGCGCGTCCGGCGGCTTCTCAGAAAATCTCCAAGCGACCTGGGCGTATTGACTGACATAGTGAACCTGTTAGTCGCTTTACTATGATGAGGTCACTACTTTAACGGGATAACAAATGATCGGATAGTGGACACCTGACGACCAAGGAGGCTTCACCATGCGTATTTTCCTGACAGGTGCGACGGGCTTTATCGGTTCGGCGCTCGTTCCCGAACTCATTCGGGCCGGTCATCAGGTGATTGGTTTGACGCGCTCGGACGCGGGAGTGCGAGCACTCATCGACGCGGGCGCCGAGCCGCATCGCGGCACGCTCGAGGAGCCGGAAAGCCTGCGCAGCGGCGCCGCAAAGGCAGACGGCGTTATTCACCTGGCGTTCGACCACGATTTCACCCGGTTCGCCGAGAATTGCGAAAAGGACAGGCGCGCGATTACCGCACTCGGCGCCGCACTCGCGGGTTCCGATCGACCGCTGATCATCACGTCGGGGACCGGAATGGGCGGCGGCCAGCACGGCGAACCCGCGACCGAAGACGTCTTCAATGCCAGCCATCCCAATCCGCGCATTGTCTCCGAACTGACGGGGCAGACTCTGCTACAACAGGGCATCAACGTGTCGGTGGTACGACTGCCGCAAGTTCACAATCCGTTCAAGCAGGGCCTCATTGGGCCGCTTATCGACGTGGCTCGTGAAAAAGGTGTAGTTGCCTACGTCGGTGACGGAAGCAACCGCTGGGCGGCCGGCCACCTATCCGACGTCGCGCGTCTCTACCGGCTCGCACTGGAGGCGCGCGAACGGGGCGCGCGTTATCACGCTGTCGGCGAGGAGGGCATCAGCAGTCGCGAAATCGCCGAGGCGCTGGGTCGAGGCCTTGAGTTGCCAGTTATTTCGATCGCCCCGACGGAAGCCGCAGCGCATTTCGGATGGATGGGGATGTTCGTCGGGCTGGATATGCCCGCTTCGAGCGCGTGGACACAGGCGCGATTGGATTGGCACCCGACAGGACCAACACTGATCGAGGATCTCGACGAAGCGCGGTACAGGACATAAGCGTCGTTTTTGAGGTTGCATTGCACGACGTTTTCCAGCTCCACTCGGACCTATCCGTCATTTCGTGGGCGGGGCATATCATGAGGCGTAAAAGTCATGGATATGCGGACGAAGAAGAAAAGGCAAACCGTAGCGCGTCAGGCATCAGCCCGCGGGCCGCTGCAGCCCGCCTGACAACGATTCCGAAATCTCTCGAAACTTTCATCGATATTGACCAAAGGCAAGCGGGTACTGAAGATTGTCGGTGATCTAGTCGTTATGGTCGAGTGTCTGAAACTGGCCGAATACCGGTGGTCTTCGCCGCTTTCCCGCGGAAATCCGTGATGGGCTGTTTTCATGGTCGATGCGTATCGCTACAACCCGAGCGCACCCGCCGCAAGCCTCGCGACCTGCAGCCGCGTATCGGGCGGCAGTTCATCTTCGATCAACCACACGGCCGATAGCCCCGACCACGCGAGTATCCATTGCAGCAACCGCCGCCGGTCGAGCCGCGCCGCATCTGCCACGAGCACAACGCGCCGCTCGAAATGCACCGGATCGACCGCAATGTCATGCATAGGATTACAGAACAGGTTCGCGTAATCGAACGTGTGCTCGCCGCGTAGTCCTTTCGGGTCGATCGCGCGCCAGCCGCGATCGCCGAAATGCAGGATGTTGTCGTGATGAATGTCGCCGTGCAGCACGACTTCGTCGACGGATGGCCCCGCCAGTAACTGGCGTGCGATCGCTGCCGAGCGCCGCAGCGCGTCGTTGTCTGCATCGTTCGACAGCAACGCGTAGAACCAGTCGTGCAGCGGCACAACCGTAGGCACCTGCGGCGCACGATGCGCATGCAGCCGCGCGACGACGTCGCAGGCGATGCGCATCGTGTCGTCATCGTGGCCCGCTGCCGACAACGCGGCCAGCGACGGCGCCGGCTGCGCGCGTTCAAGCAGGATCGCGTCGCCGTCGTGTCGCCACACCTGCGCGGCGCCTTGCCCGTTCCACCAGGCCATCAGTGCATTGCCGCGCCGTTCTTCGTCGCACGTCGCGACCTTCAGCATCGCGGGCCGCGCGTGCCAGACGACCGGCAGCAGGCCGCCGCTCGCGGTCAGGATCGGGCCGCCGTCGGGAACGAGGCCCCACAGGTCGAGGTATCGATCGAACATCCGACGATGGTACAAGCGAACCGGTTCACGCGCCCGGCGCGCTCGGTCGCGACGACATGCCGCAGACCCGCATGCACGGTGTGAGCGAGCCCCAAAGCACTTTCCTAAATAAAATTTAGCCAGCCAAACTTTGGCTAAAGAATGTTCCGGTTTCGCGTGATCCCTTCGACAATGCGCGCCTTTCGTGACCGATCGGCGCCGCTCGCGCGCCGGCCGTCGCGGCACTGACGAAGGAGCCCGACATGACCGACCACACCGCCAATCCGCCGCCGCCGCCGTCCACGCCGCCATCCGCACCACCGCGCCGCCGCCGTGTATGGCGCACGCTCGCGGGCGCGCTGCTCGGCCTGACGCTCGCATGCGCGGGCATCGGCGCATGGACGATCGATCGCATCTGGACGCAGTTGCCGTCCGTCGAGCACCTGGCTGTCTATCGTCCCGCGCTGCCGCTGCGGATCTTCTCGCGCGACGGCGACCTGCTGGCCGAATACGGCGTCGAGCGGCGCGAGTTCGTGCCGCTCGAACGCATCCCGCCACTGATGCGGCACGCGCTGCTTGCGGCCGAGGACGCGAAGTTCTACGAACACGGCCCGGTCGATGTCGGCGGCCTCGCGCGCGCGACGTTCGCGAACGTCGTCACCGGGCAGCCGGGGCAGGGCGGCAGCACGATCACGATGCAGGTCGCGCGCAACTTCTACCTGACGCGCGACAAGGTGCTGAGCCGCAAGCTCGCCGAGATCCTGATGGCGGCCAAGCTCGAACGCGAATACAGCAAGGACAAGCTGCTCGAGTTGTACATGAACGAGATCTATCTGGGCGAACGCGCGTACGGCTTCGCGGCCGCCGCGCACGTGTACTTCGGCAAGCCGCTCGACGCGCTGAGCGCGGGCGAGGCGGCCGTGCTCGCCGGGTTGCCGAAGGCGCCGTCCGCGTTCAACCCGGTCGTCAATCCGGCGCGCGCGACCGCGCGGCGCAATTACGTGCTCGGCCGGATGCACGCGCTCGGTCAGATCGATGAGGCGACGTATCGCGCGGCCGTCGACGCGCCGGTCGCGCTGGCGACCACGCCGCCGCCCGGGATCGTCGCGGCGCCGTACGTCGCCGAGCGTGCGCGCCGAATGATGGTCGAGCGGTTTCATGACGACGCGTACACGCTCGGCCTAGACGTGACGACGACGATCTCGATGCGCGACCAGCGCGCGGCCGAAGCCGCGCTCGAGCGCACGCTGAGCCGGCAGCCGCGCGCGAAGCGCGACGCGCGCAACGGGCTCGAAGGCGCGCTCGTGTCGCTCGATGCGGCCACCGGCGACATGCTCGCGCTGGTCGGCGGCGCGGATTTCAATCGCAACGTGTTCGACCACGCGCTGCAGGCGTATCGCCAGCCGGGGTCGAGCTTCAAGCCGTTCGTCTATTCGGCGGCGCTGGAGAAGGGCTACTTCCCCGGCGTGCTCGTCGACGATACGCAGCGCACGCTCACGCACGCGGAAACCGGCGCACGGCCGTGGCGTCCGCGTAATTTCGGCAATCGCTATGAAGGCTTCATCCCGGTGCGGCGCGGGCTCGTGCGCTCGAAGAATCTGGTCGCGGTCAGCCTGATGCAGGCCACCGATGCGCGCTACGTGCAGCAGCACGCGGTGCATTTCGGCTTCGACGCGCAGCGCAATCCGGCATCGCTGCCGCTCGCGCTCGGCGCGGGCGCGGTGACGCCGCTCGAACTCGCGAGCGCATACAGCGTGTTCGCGAACGGCGGGACGCGGATGGAGCCGCGCCTGATCCTGTCGGTGAAGCAGCGTCACGGCGGCGCGATGTACGAGGCGACCGTGCCGGCGGGCGAGCGGGTCGTGTCGGCGCGCAATGCGTTCGTGATGGACAGCATGCTGCGCGACGTCGTGCGGGCCGGCACCGCACGCGGGGCGCTCGCGCTGCGGCGTGACGACGCGGCGGGCAAGACGGGCACGTCGAACGGGTCGAAGGACGTGTGGTTCGCCGGCTACTCGTCGGGCATCGTCGCGGTCGCGTGGCTCGGCTACGACACGCCGCGCCCGATGGGGCGCGCGACCGGCGCGACGCTGGCGTTGCCGGTCTGGCTCGACTACATGAAGACGGCCGTCGACGGGCGCACGCCGGTCGATGCGACGCCGCCGCAGGACGTCGCGCTCGTCGACGGCGATTTCGTGTACGCCGAATACACGCGCGGCACGTGTACGGCCGACGTGCCGCCGTATATCCGCAGCCGCTTTGCATGCGGCGGCGCGGCGGTGCGGGACGCGTCGGACGCGCCTGCCGACAACGGCAGGCCCGGCGAGCCGATGCCCGCCGCCGTCGATGCGGCCGAGCGCGAACGCGTGCTCGACCTGTTCCGGACCGACGACTGACGCGCGCCATGCATACGCTCTATCTGATCGCGATCGTCGCGGAAGCGATGTCGGGGGCGCTGATGGGCATGCGCCGCGGGATGGACCGCTTCGGCCTCGCGCTCGTCGGCGCGGTGACGGCGCTCGGCGGCGGCACCGTGCGCGACGTGCTGCTCGGCCACTATCCGCTCGGCTGGATCGCGCATCCCGAATACCTGGTGATCACGCTCGTCGCGGCGACCGTCGCATCGTGGGCGGCGCGGCACGTCGTGCGGATGAAGACGCTGTTCGTCACCGTCGATGCGATCGGCCTCGCGGCGTTCACGATCATCGGCTGCGACATCGGCGCGTCGACCGGCACGGCGCCGATCATCGTCGTGCTGGCCGGCGCGATCACGGGCGTGTGCGGCGGGATGCTGCGCGATTTGCTTTGCAACGAGATGCCGCTGATCCTGCGCGAGGAACTGTATGCGAGCGTCGCGTTCGTCACGGGCGCGCTGTATGTCGGGATGCAGCATCTCGGCATCGACGCGGGCTTTGCGACGGCGATCGCGCTGGCGGTCGGCTTCGCGATGCGGATGCTCGCCGTGCGGCTGGGCTGGAAGATGCGGAGCTTCGGCGCGGCGGATGTCGAGCATTGAGTACGGCGGGCGTTCGTGAAGGCCGCCAACGAGGGCAGCACGCGACATCGAGCGGCACGACGATCTTGCAATACACACCTGCGCTACGCGGGCACCATCACCGGCGGCGTCCCGTCGCCGGTTTCCACCATCTTCACCGCGAAGCCATAGCACCGCGCGATATGGGCAGGCGTCATCACGTCGCGCGGGGCGCCATGCGCGACGATCGTGCCGTCGGCGAGCATCGCGATCGTATCCGCATGCCGCGCGGCGAGGTTCGGATCGTGGACGATCGCGAGCACGCCGAGCTGCCATTCGCGCGCGACGGCGCGAACGGTATCGAGCAGCCGGTGCTGGTGCGCGAGATCGAGCGCGGCGGTCGGCTCGTCGAGCAGCAAGTAACGTGGGCCGGATTCCGCTGCGTCGTGGTCCGGCCACAGCTGCGCGAGGACGCGGGCGAACTGCACGCGCGCGAGCTCGCCGCCCGACAGCGTCGTGACGTCGCGGCCGACGAGCGCTTCGGCGCCCGCACGTTCGAGCGCGCGCCAGGCGATGTCGCGATCGCGGTGCGACGTGGCGCCGCTGCGCCGCGCATGCGGATAGCGGCCGAGCAGCACGATTTCGTCGACGCTGAACGGGAAGGCTGGCTGCGCGGCCTGCGGCAGCACCGCGCGCAGGCATGCGAGCCGCGGTGCGTCGATGCGCGCGAGCGGTTCGCCGTTCAGCGTGACGTCGCCCGTCACGCGCACGCCGTTCGGCGCGACGTTGCCGGTCAGTTCGCCGGCGAAAGTCTTCAGCAGCGTGCTCTTGCCCGCGCCGTTGCGGCCGAGCAGCGCGGTCACGCGGCCGGGTTCGATCGACAGCGACAGGTCGTGCAGGATCGTGTCGTGCCGGCGGGCGACGTCGAGGTGGTGGGCAGTCAGCATGGTCGTCGTGAAAAAGGGATTACCCGCCGAGCGCGCCGCGGTTTTTCCACAGCAGCGCGAGGAAGAACGGCGCGCCGAGCAGCGCGGTCAGCACGCCGAGCGGAATATCGGCGGGCGCGGCGACCGTGCGCGCGGCCAGATCGGCCGCGAGCGTCAGCAACGCGCCGAGCAATGCGGCGCCGGGCAGCACGATGCGCTGGTCGGGGCCGCACGCGAGGCGCACGCAATGGGGCGCGACGAGCCCGATGAAACCGATGATGCCCGCGCACGACACGAGCGCGCCGATCGCGAGCGCGACCGCGACGAGCACGCGTCGCTTCAGTTGCTGCACGGGCACGCCGAGATGCAGCGCTTCGGTTTCGCCGAGCTGCAGCGCGTTCAGTGCATCGCGTTCACGCACGAGCAGCACGCAGCCGATCGCGACGCACGGCGCGACGGCCGCCAGCGTCGACCATTGCGCGCCGCCGAGGCTGCCGAGGCTCCAGAAGGTCAGCGAACGCAGCTGCGCGTCGTCGGCCACGAACGTGAGCAGCCCGATCGCTGAGCCGGCCAGCGCATTGATCGCGATTCCCGCGAGCAGCAGCAGCGGCAGCGCAAGCCGGCCGCGCGATGCGGCGAGCCGGTAGACGAGCATCGCGACCGCGAGGCCGCCCGCGAACGCGGCGCCCGGCAGCGCGGCTGCGCTCGCGTGTGCGGCGAAGAGCGCGGGGCCGAGCACGATCAGCGTGGTCGCGCCGAGCGCGGCGCCGCTCGACACGCCGACGAGGCCCGGATCGGCGAGCGGATTGCGGAACAGCGCCTGCATCGCGGCGCCGGTCGCGCCGAAGCCGCCGCCGACCAGCAGCGCGAGCGCGACGCGCGGTGCGCGGATGTCGAGCAGCACGGCGCGCGCCTGTTGCGCGGCCGGGTCGCCGCTCAGCGCGGCCCAGGCTTCCGCCAGCGGAATGCGGTACGCGCCGACGCACAGCGCGACGACGGACATCGCGCCCACCAGAACGGCGAGCGCGGCCAGGACGAACGGCGCGAAGCGGCGCGACGTGCCGACGCGCGCGGCGCCGGCGCCGGTGCGCGAGGCGGGCGATGGCGCGTCGAAGGGCGAAGCGTGAGCGGGCATCGTGTCGATCCGGGATCAGGCGAGCGCATCCGACAGACGTCGATGCAGGGTCGTGACGGCGAGCGGCAGGCGCGGGCCGAAGCCGAGCAGGAACAGCGCGTCGAGCGATACGACGCGCCGCGCGCGGCCGGCCGGCGTCGCGCCGAAGCCGGGTGTCGCGAGCAGCGCGGCGTGACCGCCGACGGCCGCCAGCCCTTCGTCGGAGATCAGCACGACGTCGGGGGCGGCGGCCGCGAGCGCCTCGGTCGTCAGCGGCTTGTAGTGATCGAAGCCTTGCATCGCGTTGCGCGCGCCCGCATAGCGGATCATCGCGTCGGCGGCCGTGCGCTGGCCGGCGACGAGCGCCTGGGTGCCGGTATGGTTCAGCACGAACAGCACGCGCGGCGGCTGCGCGCCGCCGGGTACGCGCGCGGCGACTGCGTCGCGTGCAGCCTGCCAGTCGCGATCGAAACGCCGCAGCAGCGCGGCGCCCGCATCGCGCACGTTGAGCGCCTGCGCGACGCCGGTGATCTTCGCGCGCACCGATTCGACGTCGTGGCGCTCGTCGAACGTCCTGACCGGGACGCCGGCGCCTTTCACCTGCGCGATCGCCGTCGGCGGACCGGCTTCCGCCGATGCCAGCACGAGATCGGGCCGCAGCGACAGCAGCCCTTCGGCCGACAGCGCGCGCTGGTAGCCGACCTTCGGCAGGCGCTTCGCGGCGTCGGGATACGTGCAGGTCGTGTCGGCGCCGACGAGCCGGTAACGCGGCGTCTCGGCGCCGCCGAGCGCGAATGCGGTCTCCGCGAGCGCGCCGCCGATCACGATCACGCGCTTCGGTGCGGCCGGCGCAACTTGTGCGAGCACGCTACCGGGCAGCGCGCCCGCGAGCGCGCCGGCCGCCGCGCTCGCCAGCACCGCGCGGCGGCGCGGATCGAATGGCCGCGCGCTCACCGCGCGTCCCCGCGTGCGGCCGGCGGCAGCGTCGCGACGAGCGCGCGCCAGTCGTCGCGTTCGACCTTTCCCGGCTTGCGCTCGCCGAACAGCAGCGCGACGTGGTCGCCCTGCCGGTCGAACAGTTCGAGCGACGTGACGATGCCGTCGCTCGTCGGCTTCTTCACGACCCATGCGGCGGCGAGCAGGTCTTCGCGCACGTGCAGGTTGAAGCCCGGATCGAGGACGTTGATCCACGCGCCGACCTCGCGCACGTTCGCGACGGGCCCCGTATGGATCTGGATCATCCCCGCGTTGCCGACGAACACCATGATCGGCTGGCCGCTTTGGGCTGCCCGTTCGAGCACATGGCGCAACGCATGCGCGGTTTCGACCGGATACGCGTATTGCGGGTCGGCGAGGCGCAGCGCCTGCATGCGGCTTACGCCGAAGCGCTGCGTGATGCCGAAGAACTGGTGCGTGTCGGTCATCGCGTCCCACGCGGCGCGAAAGCCCGCGACGTCGATCTCGCTGTCCGCGCGCTCGGGCGTTTTCGGCGCGGCGGGCGCGACGTCGAGGCCGGCTTCCTGCGACGGCGCGCGCCAGCGTTCGACGAACGCGTCGTATGCGGCGTGATCGCTGTGCGCGCGCAGGTAGACCTTGTGGATCGCATGGCCTTGTGCATCGAAGAACTGCAGGCTCTTCAGCGGGCCGTGCGCGGTCTCGTCGCGCACCGCGAACGCCGACACCCAGTGACGATAGAAGATGCGCAGGTCGATGTCGCCGAGCGCGAGGCCGACGGGGCCATCGTGGCTCATCTGCGCGTACTCGCCGTCTTTTTCGTGGACGGCCGTGTCGTTGCGCGTCAGCGCCATCACGCAGCCGAGGCGCGGCATTTCCTCGAACATCGCCGGAAAGCGCGCTTCGAGCCGCACGACGTGCTCGCCGACGAACGCGGCGAGCGCCTCGCCTTCGCTGACGCCGAGCGCCTGCGCGACGTCGCGGTTGCGCAGCTGCCGCTCCGTCTTGAGCTTGATGAACGCGTCGCGCAGTGCGGCGGCCGCGCGGGCCGGCGTGGCCGATTGACCGGGAAGGGCGGATTGCATCATGTCGGACTCCTTCAAGTAACGGTTGGGGTGGCAGCGCGGGCAACGCGCATCAGAAATCCACTTTCATGCTGACGGCGACCGTGCGGCCGGGCGACGAATACGCGTCGAGCACCTGCGAATCGGCCGCGATGCCGCGCACGTCCGACCAGTTCCAGTATTTGCGGTCGAACAGGTTGCGGATGCCGATCGTCGCGCTCACGTGCTTGTTGAAGCGGTAGCCGCCGCGCAGGTCGACGACGAACGACGACGGCGGCGTGAAGCACGCCTTGTTCGAACAGTCGGACTTGTCGATGTCCTTGTCGCGTTTGGCGGCCTGGAACAGCAGGTCGGTCTGCACGAACCAGCGCTCGCTCGGCTCGTACCGCACGCCGAACACGGCCGAGAACGGGTTCACGGTGTCGAGCGGCTGGCTGGCCGCGCCGTCGTTCTGCGTCGAACCTTTCGTGAACGCCATCGCCGTCTTCAGCGTGATGCCGTTCGGCATCACCCATTCGGCGCGGCCTTCGAGGCCGTGGATGCGCGCGTCGGCGAAGTTCACGTACTGGAACACGAACGGGTCGACCGGCCGGCCGCTGCCGGCGATCGTCGTGCGCGAGATGAAGTTGCGGTAGCGGCCGGTGAACGCAGCGGCGCTGTAGCGCACGACGCCGTAGCCGGTGCCGGCCTTGCCGCGCAGGCCGGCTTCGAACGTGTCGCTGGTTTCGGGCTTCAGGTCCGGATTGCCGATCGACGTGTAGCCGTACACCGGATTCGAGAAGCTGCTGTTCACCTGGTCGGGAGTCGGCGCGCGGAAGCCGTGCGCGTACTGCACGTACGGAATGAGCGCGGGCGTGATCTCGTAGAGCACGGCGACGCGCGGCGACAGTTCGTTCGCGCTCGTCGACACGGCCTTGCCGGTGAACAGCGGATCGTTTCCGGTCGGGCTCAGCCGGTACGTGTCGAAGCGCAGGCCCGGCGTGACGAGCAGGCGGCCGTAGCCGATCTGGTCCTGCACGAATGCGCCGAACAGCGTGTAGTCGGTGTCGGGGAAGGCCTTGTTCGGGAACGCTTCGCCGACGCCCGGCACCGTGCCGTCGCGCATGTTCGTCACGCGCGACAGGCTGCCGTCCACGCCGTACAGCAGCTTGTGCGCGAGCGGGCCGGTCGCGAAGCCGCTTTCGGCGAACGCGGCGCCGCCGAACGTGCGTTCCTTGTACTGGTTGTCGCGCGAGCGCGATTTCAGCGGCGCGCCGCGTGTCTCGAACGCGTACTGGTCCTGCTTCGCGTCCTGGTAGTAGAACTGCACGTGCGCGGTCTGGAACCAGCGGAACGTGTCGTCGCGGAAGTCGTAGTCGGCGCTGAAGCGGTTGCGCTCGAGCCGGTCGTTCGTCGTGAGGCCGAGCGTCGTCGGCGGATTGATCGCGGAGAGCACGTCGGTGCTCACGCGCCGCTGCACCGTTTCCGCGGTGAGCTTGATCGTGTCGCGCGTGGTCGGCGTCAGCACGAGCTTGCCGAGCAGCGATTCCGAATAGACGTCCTGCGGGTTCGACGTCGTGCGCAGCGTGCTCGCCGAGTTGTTGCCGCCGCGCGTGTCGACCTCGTGGCCGCGCCGTCCGTCGGCGATGATCATCCCCTGGATGCGATCGTTGCCGCCCGCGGCCGACACGGTCGCGCCGATGCTGCGGTCGGCCGAGTCGTAGCTCGGCCGGAACGAGAAGTAATGGGGTTTGTCGTAGATCGACAGCAGGTCGCGCGGATCCTTCGTGATGAAGTTCACCGCGCCGGTCAGGCCGTCGCTTCCATAGAGCGCCGACGCCGGCCCGCGCAGGATCTCGATGCGCTTGAGCGTGTCGAGATCGGCGTAGTCGCCGCGACCCGCTTCGAGCGGCCCGAACGAGAACGCGTTCGGCAGGCGGATGCCGTCTTCCATCAGCAGCACGCGATTGCCTTCGAGGCCGCGGATGTTGATGCTCGAATCGCCGTCGCGGCCGCCGCCGAGCGCGGCGGTGCCGGGCCGGTACGCGGTGCGGCGCACCGTGATGCCGGGCTCGTAGCGCAGCGCGTCCTTGATGTTGGTGGCCTGCTGCTCCTCGAGATCGTCGTCGGTGATCACCGACACGGACGCCGCCGTGCGGCTCGCCGCGGTGGCGGTGCGAGTGGCCGTGACGGTGACGGGGTCGAGCAGCGCCGCATCGCCGCGCGTGGACGCGGCGGTCAGGACGGCAGCAGGCGGGGTGGCGCCTTGCGGCGACGATTCGGCGTGAGCCGTGGCGACGGACAGGCCGAACGCGCCGAACAGCGCGGCACAGATCGGCCGCCGCGCCAGCGTATAGCAATGCACAGGTGGTCTCCCATTGACGATAACGAGCCCGAAGGCTGGCTGGGTGACGCGTTCACCTGGCTGGCCCGTTTGCGCGCGGCATGCGGCAAACGGCGATGTGAAAGGCAACTGACAACTTTACCAGTGTAAATGAGAATTATTATCAATACAAGGGCGCAAAGCGGCCCATGCGAGTAAGCGCTCGCATGCACGGCTTGCGCGAGCCGGGGGCGGAAATTCGGGAGAAACGGGGCCTACGCCAGCGCTTCGATGCGAATCAGCAGATTGCGCGCATGCGCGATGAACGCATCGTGTGTCGCGCGATCGCTGTGGCTTTCGATACCGGCCTGTTCGGCGAACGCGATCTGTTCGGTGTAGAGGTCGACGAGCGCACGGCGCTCGTCAAGGGGAAGCGCGCGGATCATCGACACGAGCAGCAGTTCCTGCGCGCGAAGCATGCCGGACAGCGATTGGACGTTCATGCCGACCTCCTCGGACGATGCGGCGGCGGGCCGCTCTTTCCATACTAGGCGGTCGGCGTGCGCAATGGAGGCGAGGTGCGTGCGTGACGGCGGGCGGCCGTGATTCGACGCGAAGGCTTCACGAGCCGACACGCGCCGCGCTCTTGCAGCCCGCGCGAAACGCCACGGGCACGGATGCAGGCGAAATCAGCCGCCGGCGGTGATGGCCTGCGCGTCGCGCACGACCTGCGCGACGCGTTCGACGAACTCGGCGTCGACGCTCGACAGCGCTTCGCGCTTGCCGTCGGGCATCTCGACCATCAGGCGATACGTGATGTCCTGCGTGGCCCAGGCGAGATAGCCGACGACGGCGAGCATCACGCCGACCACCAGCGCGGCGCTCGATGCGCCGATGCCGCCGGCGACGGCGATGGCCGCGCCGATCAGCGAGATCAGCGACGGCACGAGACGGTTCTTCGGAATCTTGACGACGTCGACGCGGCGGATGTCACGCAGGGCGAATACCTGCCCGGCGGCCGACAGGCCGTTGCGCGTGACCATGACGCCACGTTCGTTGAATGCGTTTTCCATCGTGTGTTGCGTGGACGAAATTACGCATAATTCTACGCCAGCAGCCCGCAAACCCCCGAAAAATATAGTGATGTCGCTGCGCGCCTTTACTGGCAAGGTTTTTAGGAATAATAGTTAGGAATGCGAATGGTATTGACGGTCATCTAGCTATTGGCAAAGTCGCCTCACAGGCGTAGCTTTATTTCAGAGTTACGCCGGGAGGTGGTATGCGATTCGACGCTCGCGCTGTAAAGCAGATGTCACCGGGTGCCCACCTGACATTCGATGAGTTTCCTGGGCTTAGGTTGAAGGCGACAGCTAGTCGCCGGTCTTGGATCTACCGTTACAAGTCGCCGGTAGATGGGCTGATGCGCCAGGTCAAACTTGGCAGCTGGCCGACCATGTCGTACGCGGCCGCAATCGCTGCGTGGGAATCAGCTCGTACGCAGCGCGGCACCGGCTTCGACCACCAACTGACCAAGCGAGCTAGCAGGCAAAAGACCGCGGCTCCAGCCGCATATACGGTCAAGCAATTGTGCATGGATTACATCGGCGGCTATGTGGAGCCTAGGCGAGCAGCAAAGAACGCGGCTTCCATATCCAGGCGGTTGCTGGGCAAGACGGCCGCGATCGCCGATCTTCCAGCCGCGTCGATTACGCGCAAGCAGGTATTCGATCTGCTGCAAGAAAGCGCCAACGCGCCGCGCAATGCTGCCGCGCTGCGCGCCGATCTGGGCGCTGCATGGGATTACGCCTTGGACGCTGGTCGGCTTCCGGATACGACGCCGAACTGGTGGCGGATGGTAATGAAGGGGAAACTTCAGAGTGTCGGGCGTACCGTAGCCGGCAAGCGCGTCGTCGCCAAGCGGGTGCTCAGCAACACCGAGATACCGATCTTGTTGGGCTGGGTATCGAACTTCGATGCAGCCATTCGTGATGTTCTCGTACTGTACCTGTGGACGGCCCTGCGCGGTGCGGAGCTGGTCGCCATCGAAGGACGAGCGGTCACGGAAGAGGCAGACGGGTTGTGGTGGACGATCCCGAAGGAGAAAACAAAGAATCGGCGCCGATCCGGCGCTACTGATCATCGGGTACCACTGATCGGCAGAGCAGAGGCAATTGTTCGTGCCCGCAAGAAATTGTATGGCGATGGCCACCTGTTCCCTAATTTAGACCCGGAGGCTGAACTGCCACACGTCGAACAACGGGATGTTCAGCAGGCGGTGTGGGAGCGCCAGCCATATGCAAACCGTAAGCCGGCAACCGAACAGCTCCCTGTCACGCACTGGGCACCGCACGACCTACGCCGCACGGCGCGCACGCAACTGGCGGCGCTGGGATGCCCCAGAGAGGTGGGTGAGGCGATCGTGGGGCATCTGCTGCCGGGCGTCGAAGGGATTTACAACCGCCATACTTACGACGCCGAGAAGCGCGTGTGGCTCACACGGCTTGCTGATCACCTGGAGTCACTGGTGCGGTAGAGTATCGCTTTCATAAGAACATTGGCACGTGGGCTGCCGACGGGAGCGATACCGATGGCTTCAGTGACTATTGAATTGGGATCTGGGAAACGCGCGACGCTGACTCGCGCGAGCGGGTCCACCGCGAGCCTGTCGGCCGCGCAACGCAGCGACGTGTCGGAGCTGTTGCTGCACTGGCCAAAGTACGAAGGGCTGACTTCGAACGCCTCGACGTATCTCCGGCAGCTGGGTTTGTCCGCGTTGCCGGGTGCAGCGCTCGACGCGATGCGCTCTGCGATCGAGGACGGCCGCGTGACGGTCGCGATCGAGCGCAAAGCCAGTGGTGGCGGTGGAAGCGCCGGCGGCCAGCCATCGGCGCGGCCGTTCCCACTCGCAAGCCGCATGGCCAGTGTGCCCGGTGTGGCGGCGCCGCCGGCCGAGAAGGCGCTCCCGAGCTGGGCCACGCCGAGCGATGTGTCTGCCGGCGAACTGATAAGCTATCTGGAAAGCGTGGTCGGCGGCGCGGGCAGTAGCGTCGCAGGCGCTGCATCCAGCCTTGTCGACAGCACGCCGCTCGGTGATGCGGCGCCGTTCTCGCTCGATGGCTCGCCGCTGGGTGACGCGATGGATCTCGCCGGGCGTGTCAGTGAAGAGATGGAAGGCGAGTGCCACGCGCAGTACATGATGGATATGGAAATGTGTGCCGTGAAAAGCGCGATGCTGGGGAAAAGCTCGGCCTACTACTCAAAGTGTGCTGCAGATGCGTTCGCGAACTATCAAACTTGCCGAGGGTACTGATAAATGAGCATAAAAGATCGAGCGGTGGTTACGTATTACGACGAAGACACCCAAACCTTCAAGACGTGCGTGGTGTTGCGGGACAGGATACAAGGCGCAGTTGACCGGGCTCTCCAGCATGAGATCGAGCCGGAAGATCCGGAGGCGCCGATCACTGACGAGCATGCGCGGTTGCTAGGCGGAATGACGTTCCTGATCCTCGCGTCAGGTTATCCGGAACTTCGCCCGCGCCTGCAGATCACCACCAAGGAGCCGATGGACTGGACACCCGTTGATCCGCCCGAATCGCTGTAGGGTGGTTGTATGACGGTACATTCGCCGTATGCCGTAGTGGTCCAGTACGACGAGGGACAACAGCGCCTCAGCGTCAAGGCTGCCGATCCGAACAAGCTCGCCCCGCAGCTGAAGGACGTGCTCGAAATGCCGATCATGCTGGAAGAATTCGATTACCAGATTGACGACGAGTTCGCGCGGCGCCTTGGCGCCGCGATGCTGAATTTGATCGCGGCCGGCCAGCCGGAAATCGAGAAGTTCATGAGCGTGACGCTCGAACCGATCCCGCGGGACGGTAAAGCCTAAGCCCCCGACGGGGGCGGCAGCATCGCCGACACGGGCCGCCCCTCAGCCCATTCCTCCAGCTCGCGCACGAGCCACGCCACGCGCCTGCCGGACAGCTCGCGCGGCGGCGGTAACTTATTCTCGCGAACAAGTTTCTTGACCGTCGATTCCGACAGGGAGAGTGCCGCGGCCACGCCGGGCAGGTCGAGGTATATGGGTTTCATGCTGCCCCCGCGAGACAGTACGTCTTGTTTAGTCGATTGTAGCCGATCGGCGTGCCGGGCTTGACGTGCCCGTCGTGCATCAGCGACGTCAGTGCGCATCGGATCTTCACGCGCGAGTGCCCGATCTGGTGACGGATGTCCTCGATCGTGAAGTGGCGATCAGGCGTGGCGGTCATCATCTTGACGATGGATTGTTGAAGCGGGCGCATGTGGGTTCCCCGAGGACGTTAGAAAAGTTCGAGCTGGTCCGGACAGAAGTCATTGCCCTTCGCAAAGTTCGGCACGGCTGGAATGGCGCGCAGGTTGGCGGCGACGTGCAGCCCGCAGACGCGCGGGTGATTGAGTGGCACGATGTGGTCAACGTTGTGCTCGATACCGGTTTCGAACGTGAGGCGCGCGGCCTCGTCGTAGACGGCACGAATCTCGCGCATATTGGCCCACGGCGGGGTTGCTACGATGCGCTGGATGATCCAGTTTCGACCGCGCCAACTGGCCGGTAGAGCGTCAAGGTTGCCGCTCAGGATGAGCGCACGCTTCGCGCGGCATGCTCGCGCACCGAACGGATTGCGCGGGCGAGGGTGCCATCCGGAAAACGAGAGCTGGATCATGATTCGCCCCGCGCGAGTTCCATGCAGCACATCTCGTCCAGCGTCACGTCGAGGCTGTCGGCGAGCCGCACGATCGTCAGGAAGTTGGGGGTCATCTCGCCACGCTCGTACCGCGAGATCTGACTGGCGGTCGACCCCACGCGCTCGGCGAACTGCTCGATCGTCCAGCCCTTTTCCTTGCGCAGCTCGCGCAGCTTGGCGGCGAAGGCCGCGAGGATTGCACTTGGCTTGTTCATGATGCCGTCTCCAATACTTCGGAATCCTGATAATTTGGGTCGGAAAAATCGGCGTCGCCGGGCTCGCGCAGTTCACCCGATGCGCGGTACCAGCAGGCAGGCGAGCCCATGCGGTGCGGTGGCCGGCTCGCCGTGCGGTCGTCGCCCCACTGGTAGCCGCCGCACGTGCAGAGCGTGTGCTTGCCCCGGTCGGCCGCCATGTTGGGGATGATGCGGAACCGCGTGCCTTCGCACCCGACGCACTTGCGCGGCACCTTGTAGTCGTCCGGGTGCTTGGCGAACACATAGCGCAGCTTGCACTTCTCCCGGCTGCAGCGGACGTTGTAGGAGCGGCTCATGCGGCCTTTCCCCCAGTGATGGGTACAACGTTGCTTGCCGCCGGCGCGGGCGCCATCTGCGGAGCCGCTAGACCATCGAGTTTCGCGGCGTCGATTTTCCAGCATTGAGACTGGCCGATGGAATGCGTCGTGCCTGCGCCGAGGCAGAATCGATCGCCGGGCAAGATGATGCCGGCCGCTTTCAGTTTCGACTTCAGCGCCCGCGCCGACAGGTTGCGGGCCGCGAAGTATTCGTCGGCGGCGCGCGCTGCTACGTAAATGACCTTTGTGTCCAAGTCGCGGTGGATGATCAGCTTGTCGTATGGGGTCATCACCACGTTGGCAAGGTTTGACGCATGCGGTGACGATACAGCGATCGTGCCGCGCAAGTTGGCGTTCAGGAACTCCACAAGCTGCTCGACCGGTGTCAATCGGGTGCCCTGGATCGCGTCGCGCTGCTTCCTGATCAGGTCGATCATCCACGGCAAATCGGCGGTCGGATCGAACGGGATGAGCTGCAGCGCCCAAGCAATCTGTGCGCCGGTATAGGCGGACGCAACGGCCGCCGTCCAGTAGCGTTCGGCGGCGGCATTCGTCGAACTGAGCATCTGGTCGATCTTCTGCGTGTTGGCGGCGCATCCTTTATGGATGCTGGCGTAACGCTGGCACACCGCCTGCATGTACGTGCCGCCGACATGGCCGTGATGCTCGGCGAGCGCACGGATGAAATTGTCAGCCTCGGTCTTGGCCTGAGTGCCCGCGTCCGGCAGCGTGAACTCGACACCAAGGTGGCGCATCAGGTGCGGATCGGAGTCCTTGCCGGTAGCGGTCAAACGAGAAACCTCGTCGATGTTGGTCGACGCCAGCACGATCGTTTCCCAACGGTCTTTGACTTTGGACATTGTGCCGTCCTGCCGCAACCGCTGCTTTCCTTCGCCTTGCGGTAGGTTCAGGAGGAATTTGCGAACCTCGTCCGGGTCGCGCTCGGTGATATCGTCCCAGAGGAACGGCATAGAATTGATCGTGCCGAGTTGGCCGTACAGTCCGTTAATCGTTGACCCGCTGGCGTTTCCGTTCACGACGAGCGCATCAGGCGCTCCCCAGATAGAACTGCAGGCTTGCAGGCAGGTCGTCTTGCCGCGGCCCGATTCGCCGACCGCCGAGATAACGACACCCTTATGCCCGCTCATGTGGAGCAGTGGGGCGCCCAGCGCGCAGTAGATGAAGAACCGGTGTGCCTCATAGCCGGCGCGCGCGTAGAACTGCATCGCATGTTTCCAGCCATCGAGCGTGCCGGCCTGATTCAGCCCGCCCTTTGTCACCTGCGTAATATTGGCACCCACGTCATGCTGAGTCGTCGATCCGTCTGCGTGAACTGCACGCTGCCCGAGCACGAACGTACTGCGGTCACCGTGCCAGCCTAGGCGTTCGTAGATGCGCTCGCGTCCCTGCTCACCGGCGAGCTTCTGCAGGTACGCGCTCATGTACCGTTGGGTCAGCTTCGGTTGATCGTCCTTCAAGATAATCCCCTGAGAAAACAGCAGCCTCGCCAGAGCGCGCGAGTCAGCAAAGAGCCCGCTCGGCACCGAGAAATCGCAAGCCGTGGCCGGCTTGCCGGGCTCCAGCGGCAGGTGTGCACGCCAGCGGCTCGTTTCATCCACCTCGTTGTCCAGGCCGTTCTGCCGGCCGATCGACAGTGGGTACAGGTCGTACGGCGAGACTTCGGTGAATGTCGGCGCGCCATCCTGGTTCTCCGTCTCGAACACGATCGCACCGGTCGAGCGCCGTTTGTAAGGTGCGGGCGGGTCGGGCAGCTTGATCTGCACCGGCGCCGCGCCGACGTCGGGGACTACGGTCACGACGGGGGCGGGCGCCTCGACCACCATGCGGCCGAGCTGCGCGGGCGACGTGATCTTTTCCCAGTGCGGGCAGCTCTCGCACACGCTGGGGTTGTGCTGGTGGAAGTGCGCACAGGCCGTCGGCCCGGCGCGCCAGTTGTCCAGCTTGTGCCGCGTCGCCTGCACACTGAACTCGGGGTGGCCGTCCGACACAGCGCGCCAAGCCGGCTCGGCCGGCTCGCAGAATTTGACGATGCCCAGCGCCGCGCGCCAGAGCTGTTCGCCGACGTCGCGGCCGCGCGCGGCGACCTGCGCCTGCAGCTGCGCGCAGTGGAACACGATGCGGTCGAAGTGCAGCGGGTCGTTCGTCGCGCCGAGGTTGTCCGCCCCGTCCCACATCCCGTTGCCGCTGCCGTCTCCGGCGATCGGCGCATGCGCCGGCGCGCTCACGCCGTGCTGAGCGCTGTACTGGGCCACGCTGCGTGCGAAGTCGTCGAAGGCGACGGCCGGCGCATCGGACAGCATCTTGACGGCCGCGCCGCGGCGCACGTTGAAGCTGCCGAACGCGCGCAGCACGCGCGCCTGGTCGGCCGGAACCGAGCGGTCCACGCGGAACTTCTCGCGCACGCAGATGTTCTTGAACTGGTCAGCGACCGGCCGCCAGTCCGCCGTGGCCACCTCGCGCGCGAGCGGCCAGTACGCATGAATCCCGCCGCCGCTGTCGATGACCATCGGCTGGGGCAGGCCGACCTGCAGCACGAACGCGCGCAGCTCGGCGAGCGCCTGATCCTTGGAGGCGAACTTGAGCGGGTCCGCGGCGTCGACGTCCAGGTCGAGGAAGAACGACTTCACGAACTGAGCGTTCGACTGGGTGCGGGTGCGCCACTTGCCGAACGAGCCGTCGGGGTTCTTGAAATGCTCGTCCCAGTATTTGTCCTTGGCGTAGGTCGCGACAGCGAAGTACGCGGCTTCCTGGCGGAACGTCAGGTCGTTGATGCGCGCCACGGCCGCGTCGATCGACGCGTGGCTCATGTTGTTCCACCCATGCGTCACCGGCGTGGCCGTGAAGATCACGCCCGTGGACGGTAGGATGCGTTCGAGAAATTGCCGCGCATTCATAGGGAGCCTTGGTGGTCAGTGGGTGTCGGGCAAGCGGGGCGGGGGCGAACCCCCGCCCGTCGCGCTTACGCGTCCCAGCCTGCCATCAGGTCGGCGAGCCCGGCCGGCACACCCGTCTCCACTGCCGCCGGGGCGGCGGAAGCGGCAGCGGCAGCGGCAGCGGGCGGCGCGGCCTGAGCGGCCGGAGCAGCGACAGCTGCCGGCGTTTCATCGGCACCGCCCCAGGCGCCGTCGTCCGGCTGCTCAGCGGCTGCGGCGGCAGCAGCGGCGGCAGCGGCAGCTTCGGCAGCGGCTTGTGCGGCAGCGGCGGCAGCAGCCTTCTTCGCAGCGGCCTTCGCCGCCTTGTCGGCCGCTGCCGCCTTCGCTGCCTTGTCCGCTTCGGCCTTCGCAGCAGCGTCGGCCGCCGCCTGCGCGGATGCTGCGCCTGCGTCGGCCTGCGCCGCGCAGGCCGCTTGCTCGACACCTTCGGCCGGGATGCCCGGCTGGCCCGCGACGCCGTCGTCACCGCCGCCGTTCAGCACCTTGGAGATCTCGTCGGCCGATTCGGTCTGGCGCTTCTTCGCGGCCAAGGCTTCGTCTTCGTTCAGCCAGCGGGCCGCCGTGAACAGCAGCTTCGGATACGCCTTGTCCATGTCGAACTTCACGCGCGTTTCCACGGCTGCCGTGTTCTTCGCGCCGCGTGCGCGCAGCAGGTCCAGATACTGGTCCCAGGCGTACCAGCCCTGCGCTTCGTGCGGGTTGTTCTTGTCCCACACGGACGTCTGGGCGATGCGCAGCAGGAGCACCGGGTGCGTAGCCAGCGCCGAGGCCGCAGCCGGCACGACAGCAATGCGCTTGTTCGCCGCGCACAGCGTCGACTGCTTGCCATTGTCGGTGATCTTCGAACCCTTGACGGCGTTCGGGCATGCCGCGCAGGTGGCGGCGATCGGGGCTTCGATGCCGGCGTCCGGCTTGATCCCGTCCATGCTGGCGCAGCGCGGCGCCTTGTTCTCGCCATCCACGAAGTCGCCGTCGTAGAACGCGCGCGAACGCCCCTTGTTGTGGTCGAGCACGACGAGGCCGACGATCGGCACCGGCTCGGTGTCGCCCGTCTCGTTGTTCTTGCGCGTCAGCTTCGTTTCCTCACCGTCGACGATGCGGCGCCAGATCTTGCCTTTGTACGACAGCTGGTTGATCGTCACGCGCGGCGCGATGTTGCTGTCCGCGTCGAACAGCGCAGCGACGTGGGCCGGTACTGCCATCACGCCCGTGGATGCGAAGGGGATGATATTGGACATGGTGAATCTCCTTGGTGAAACGTTGTGGGTTACTGCGGGGTGATGCGAAGCGCGGCGCAGACGCGTCGCAGGTGCAGCGCCTGCGTGATCGCGACGTCGCGCGCGTTGTGGTGAACGCCGAAGCGATCGACCGGGATTCCATTGACGCCGGACAGACTGCAAATGGTTCCGTGGCAGCGCTCGGCGCGGCTCGTCCACGGGAGTTCCTTGCCGCATGCCTTGTAGGCGGCCGCGAGGATGCCCATAACACGCCGTGCCGAGTTGCCCCAGATGCGCATCGGCCGGCTCCCCCACCAGTCAGTGAACGCATCGAGAGCAAGCGGGAGTGCCACTGCCTGCGGATCGCGGAACACCGACTGTGCGGCCGGCGCCTGTTCCATCCACCAGTGCAGCTTGTTTGCGTCGATGCGAAGCCCGACAGAAAGACAGGAATCCAAAGTAATTGCCTGATAAAAATCGTCGGCGCAGGTGTGCACGCGATCGGGTCCGAAGTCGAACGAACATGCGCCGATCGACAGGATCGGGCAGAACGGTTCGGTTCCGAGCGTCTCCAGGTCGACCATCGCGTCGGTGGGCTCGGCTGTCGTGGGTGCATTCATGCTGCAGTCTCCTTGGGGGTGGGAAGTCCGTACATCACGTTGTGGGATCGGCTTTGCTGCAACCTTGTCAGGTGAAAGCCACTGCATACAGGGCAGCGGTAGACCCACAGCGCACTGACTTGGCCGAGGGTGACATAGTGAGCACCAGCGGCGCGCGCCGTCAATTCGTCCGGATACCGGTTCTTGTGCGCGCACATGCGTTCGATCACTTCCACCTTGCGGCCGTGGTAGCGGCTCGGCGCGGTCATCACTTTTCTCCGGACGCTTTCCGGATGCGCATGCACCGCTCGCGGAAGATGTTCAGCCCCGGCGGCGCGGCGCCGCCCGAGTTGTCCATGTAGTCCTTGACGTGCTTGCTCGACACGCGCCGCTCGAAGAACAGGAACGGGTTCTCCTGCGCGCGCAGGAACGTTTCGAACGCCGTGTCGTCCGCGATGCTGATCTTCTGCGTCTCGGCCGCGTAGGTCGTGCCGTACTCGGTGCGGAAGCCTTCCACGCCGTCGCGGTCGGCCGCGGCAAGCAGGTGGTTTTCGATCGTCTCCATGATCGCCTTGAACTGCGCGTCCTGTGCCTCGAACACCTTCGTCGCGGCCGCCTTCGTTTCGCGCGTCTTGACGTAGAGCTTCACCAGCTTGTCGACCGGCATATCAGCGAGCGACGCGAGAAACGTCGCCAGTTGGTTGTTTTCCATCATGCACCTCCACTAGGTCTGCACTTCAATGTTGAGCAGGAGTTCGAATTGTTTCAAGAGAACTGAAGGTCGAGCGCGCGGCGGTACAGCGACAGAATCGATTCCTGCGTCTGGGCGCGGTTCTCCACCATCGAGTAGATGCCTTGCTCCATCGCGTTGGCGACGATCCGCAGGATGGTCATCTTGCGGGTTTGGCCGGGCCGGTTGATCCGGTCCATGACCTGCAGCGTTTCCTCGTTGCTGTAGATCGGCGCGTAGAACACCACCATGTCCGCCTGGGTCATGTTCAGCCCGTGCGCCATCACCTTCGGGTGGCAGATCAGCTCGGTCAGCGCGTCGTCGTCCCGGAAGTCCTGAAAGATCAGGTTGCGCTTCGTCGGCGTCACGTCGCCGTTGACCACCTCCACGCGCCGGCCGTCGCCGCGCTGGTCGTGCCACGCCTGCACCTCGGCGCGCAGCGTGTCCACGATGCCCTTGAACGGCACGATCACCAGCACCTTGGCGCTGGCTTCCTCGATGCACTCCAGCAGCACACGCAGGCGCGGCGCGTGGTCGAGCGTGAGGTACTGCTCGGTCTGCGTGTCCTTGACCGCACCGCAGAGGATCTGGCGAAGCTTCGACAGCTTGTCGCCGGCGTTCGCCGCGGTGATCTGGATCTGGCTCGCCTCGGCGACCAGGTGCGCTTTCATCTGCTTGTACGCGGCGGCCTGCTCGGGCGACAGCTCGCACGCGCGGTTGCTGTACGTGACGGGCGGCAGCGACAGACACTCCGATTTCTTGAACCGGATGGCAGGCTGCATCGCGTTGAACGCGATCTCATGACTGCCGGGCTTGGGCACCCACTTGTACGTGGACACCTGGTTCATCGTCATGCGCTTGAACTGCGTGAAATACGGCGGCACGCGCGACGGATCGACGAGGCGCGCGAGCCCCCACGCATCGGTCGGATCGTTGGGGCAGGGCGTGCCGGTCAGCAGCCACAGCTTCTTGCCGCGCGCCGTTTTCTCCAGCGTCTTGTACGCTGCCGTCTGCGAGTTCCGGTACGCGCTCGCCTCGTCCACGATGATCAGGTCGATGTCGGCCCGCTTGATGATGTCGGGCGACAGGATCTTCAGGCCGTCGTGGTTCACGATGTAGAAGTCGACCTGCTTGGCCAGCAGCTCGCGGCGCTTCTCGGCGGACGCGTGCAGGACGAGGGCAGTGCGGTGCATCGCCACGTCGAAAATTTCGTTCAGCCACACCTGCTCCAGCGTCGACAGCTTCGCCGCGACCAGCACGCGCTTCACCTTGCCGATCGCCATCAGGTAGTCGGCCGCCCAGATCGCGCTGGCCGTCTTGCTGGTGCCCTGCTCGTTGAGCACGAAGCAGCGCGGGTGCAGCGTCAGGAAGTCGACGGTCGCGAACTGGTGGTCGAACACGCGCTCGAAGCGCGCGGGCCGCGGGAAGTCGTAGAAGTACCGCACCGGCGACGGCACCTTGACGCCCATATTGCGCAGCACCTTCACGACTTCGATCGTGTGCGGCAGCGCGACGTTGTGCGTCTGGTAGTCGATCAGCCGATGGTGGGTCGGGAAAATCTGACGCAGCAATGCCAGCGTCTCGGGTTTCGCGCGCAACAGCACCGACTTGGATGGCGTGTGGACGATCATGATTTATTAGGAGTTCTAACTATCAAGCGCCACGAAAATCGGGCGCGAGAAGGATTTCCAGATAGCACTTCAGGCGCAACAGCGACTCGTCATCCGACACGACGAACACGAACGCGCCAGCGGCGCGCGCCTCGCCCATCGTGATTTGTTGCCGCGCGGTGGGGCGCTTGCCTTCGGCCTTCGTCTCGATCGTGAAGTAGTAGCCGCCAGCGCACGCGTTGCAGTCGAGCGTCGGCGCGCCTTCACCGCGCAACACGGGCCAATGCTGGTAGACGTTGAACGACTTCAGCAGCAGCTTCACCTTCGCCTTGACCTTGCCTTCGGGTGTCGTGCTCATCGCCTCGGCCCCTGTCCGTGGTATTCGCAGCTCGTCACCGCGCAGTGCTTGCGGCACAGGCCCGACGGCTTCGGCGGGAAGATGCCCGCATCGAACGCCGCCTTGTAGCGCTGCAGCTTCGGCAGCAGCGTTTCCCACAGCTGCGGGATCTGATGCCGGTGGAACGTCTCGCGATCCTTCGCCGTCTCATCGAAACCGTGCTGCACCCAGTGGAACGCCGTGTGCACGGTCTGAATCTCCGGGTGGTGGTAGAACACCAGCAGCGCGAAAATGATCAGCTGCTGCATGTCCTTCTTCCGGTTCTTGCCCGTCTTGTGGTCGTCCACGTGCGCGACGGTGCCGTTCAGGTTCAGCACGTCGATGATGCCGCGCATCCACACGCCCGGCCCGAGGAACGCGCACGGCGTCAGGCGCAGGTCAAGCGCATACTCCTGCTCGGCGAGCGTGCGGCCCGGCCGGCAGATGAACTGCGCCAGGTACGCGGAGTACGGCAGCATTTCCTTGGGCAGCGTCGACTGCGACAGGCCGTCACAGCTCGCGCGGATGAACGTCTCAGCGGCCTGATGGAACTCGTCGCCCCACAGGGACGCCGAGTTCTTCTGGTCCTGGAAGTTGCGCAGCACCTTGATTTCTTCGTACTGGCGCGGGCAGGTGTCGAAGCCGATCAGCAAGGAATGCGACCACGGAAGTGGCTTAGTCATGGTTCGAAAACTCTCCTTGGGTCAAATCAGCAGCAAGGCAATAGACTTCGTATGCCTCTGCTGGCGCGTCGAATCTACCGAGGTGGCGCTTACGCCCCTGATATCGAATTCGCGCCACCCACCGTCCTGTTTGTTTGCAGTAGCTGACGCCCTTGAACCCGGACGTATTAGTCTGCCGCAGCTTCTGGTTACAGTTGTTCTGCACGTTATCCGCCGTGCGCAAATTGTTGATTCCGTTGTTGCTACGCATCAGATCACGATGGTCGAGTTGATCAACAGGCCATACACCATGCACGTACAGCCACGCGAGCCGATGGGCACGGTACGATTCCCCATCGACACCGATTTCGATATACCCGTTCGTGAGCGACCCAGCGACGGTGCCCGGCGCAATGCCCCTACGCGCCGCCTTGCGCCACCGAAATATTCCAGTGCTCAGGTCGTAGTGAAGCAGTTCACGCAAGCGCTCTGCCGTCAGGCCAGTGCGGTATTTAATGCGCTTCACTTCATGCTCCCATCCGGCTTGCGCGGGAAGCTGCGGTTCGCGTGCGCGGACTTCACGCGCAGGTTGCTGCGCTCCGTTTTCGCGCCGCCTTCCGACAGCGGCTTGATGTGGTCGACGTCTTTGCCGTCGCCCTTCTTGACCATGCCGAGGTTCATCATTTCCCGGCGTGCGCGGTTGCGCGCCGCGCGCTTGGGCTTCTCGCCGCGCGCGTCGGACGTCCGCTTTTCCTGCGCGTAATCGCGCTTATAACCAGGGCTCGACGGCATCTCAGTTCCCCTTCAAACTCTCCGGCTCGGCGGCGGTCAAAAACCACTGCGCCTTCAGCGCGGCCGGATCGAATCCAGTGTTGGTGAAAGTGCTGTACCGCCCGCGCAGCACAGCCACCTGAGTCTCCTTGTTCCAGTCGACCACCTCGTAGGCGAGGGCGGGATCGGTACGACTGACCACATAGCACTTCACGATTCGACGGCTTCGGGCTCGTCGGCCTTGACGACCTTGTAGCCGTACTTCTGCAACACGTCCTCGCTGATTACCCGTTCAAACGGAACGCCGGTATCGCCCAGCAATTCCGCGCGCATGGTCTGCTTATCGAGCTTCAAAATCTTGAACCGCAGGCCGACCGCTTTTGTTGACTCCAAATACCATTGGGTAGCCATTTTTATCCCCGGATGGATTCGTCATTTCGATGCACGCGCCGGCCCGACGAGAAGCCGGCGCGGTGTCCCCTACAAGACGCTGCTGGTGTTACAGGTGCGACCGCGCTTCCGAGATCAGCTGGTGGAACTCGTGCGCGATGTCGCTGCCCCACTTTGCTGCCGTCGCTTCCATCCGGTCGAAGATGTCGTGCAGCGGGTTCGCCTCGGCTGCCGCCGGATCGGCGGACGGAGCGGGGTCGGCTGCGGGGGCGTTGGCTTGCGCATCGGCCGCGGGGGCGTCGGCGGGCGCCTGTGCCGCTGCGGCTGCAACTGCTTCCTCGGCTTGCATCTGCGCCTGGTCGGTGGCGAGCTGATTCTCGGCTGCCTGTTCGGCTTGCTGCGCGGCGGCGACGGCGGCCTGATCGGCATCGATTTGCGACTGATCCATTTCGGACTCCTAACTATCTCTGGGTTAAAAAATCTGGCTACTCGGCCAGGATACTGCGGGCGGCGGCGATCTCCTTGCGCGCCGCGTTCAGCGAAGCGATGTTTTCCTGGCTAACGTGTTGTCCAGAAATGACTTTCGCTTTCGCGATTTCATAAAATGCGGCGGTAATGGCGAGTATATTCGCGAGCGCCGCGTTTTCAATTCCGCATTCCGAATTCAGGGTTTCCACGGTTCCTCCTGTCTGATATGGGGTCACTTCTTTGCCTTCCCGTACTTCTGGTGGAACCCAACCTCGCCGTTCAGCGGCAGGTCCGGCGCCCACGGCGGCGACACGCGCAGGTGGGCGAGCAACCGCTCGGCGCCCCACGGAGCCTCGAAGGCGTGCATCACGAAGCCGCCTTCGTCGTGCGATGAAATGGCCCACTTCGCATAGACCTTCTCGACGCGGCACTCCTTCACGAATGCAAGGCATTGGCCGAACACGATGATCCGCGCAAGGCACTGCACGATGTTCTCGATAACCTTGGCGCCGTAGATGTGCTCGCGGGTCTTGCCGTTCCAGAACGTCCACTCGCCGCGCACTTTCCCGAACATCTTGACGGGGTTGCCGTTGGCGTCCAGCTCGGGCTCGAACTTCAGCTCCGGGTACAGGATCTTCATCCCGTTGGGCATCAGCAGCCCGTCCTTGCACGTCTTGACCACGCCGCGGTAGTCGACGTTGACGCCGACCTGGCCGGCGACGATCGCGCGCAGCGCGTCCTCGCCGCGGCGCCACAGCTTCTTCACCTGCTGGTGCGAGTTGCGGTAGATGTCGCACACCTCTTCGGCGAACTTCGCGGCGACGATCAGCGGCTTGCCGGCCTTGTCCTTGGCTTCGCGCCTCACGGATACCGCGAACTCGATGTAGCCCATGCCAAAGCCGAACGCCAGCTTCACGCGCTTGCCCATCTGCCGCTCGTCCGGATCGTTCACCTTGGAGATCGGCCGCTTGTACACCTTCTCGGCCATCACGCAGTAGATGTCCGGCCCGCGCTTTGCGTCGTACGCGCGGTACGCCTCGACCATGTCCTCCTGCCCGGCGAGCCAGTCGAGCACGCGCGCCTCGACGTTGGACGAGTCGCCGACCACGATCATGTGACCTGGGGGCGCTTCGATCGAGTTGCGGATGTCGCTGCCGCGCTTCATCGACTGGAAGTTCGTCTTGTCGCCGCCGGACAGCCGGTGCGTGCCGCTCGCGCCCGAGTACTTGTAGTAGACGGTAGCCGGGCCGCGCGTGCCCATGCCGATCAGCCGCTCGGCGCTGCGCTCCATCAGCGTCGTCTTGTTCTTCAGCCGCGCCTCGACCAGAATCTGCACTTCCTCGTCGGGGTGCTCCTGCAGCTCTTGCATGCCGGGGTCGGTCTTGGCGAACGCGTACACCAGCGGCGGGGGCATCGTGCGCTCGGCAGGTGCCTTCTTCAGCCACGTGGGGCTGATCTTCTTCGGCGGCGGCACGCCGAGCCATTCGAGCGCGGCGGCGAACTTGTCGTTGCTCATCAGATCGTCCACCTGCACGCCGGCGCGCAGCAGCAGGGCGATCTTCTCGGCGCGCAGGTTGTCCGCGTAGTTGCGCAGCGTGCCGCGGTCCAGGTTGAGCACCGGCTCGGTGAACATCCGGATCACCTGGTCGTGGATCTCCAGTTCCTCGCGGCCGAACTGCGTGACCATGCGCATGAACAGCTCGTACGTCTGCTCGATGTCGTTGCAGCTGTACGCGCCGTAGCGCCGCAGGCCGTCGGACGTGAAGTCGCGATAGCGCATGCCCTTGACGTTGTGCACCTCGTTGCCCTTGTCGGGCAGGCCGTAGCGCTTGCACAGCTTCGCGAGCGACAGGCCGCCGTTCGCGCCGTGCAGCGCGCGGGCCATGCCGAGCGTGTCGAAGATCATCGCCGGGCGGATGCCGTAGTGCAGGTTGAGGATCAGCCCATCGAAGTGCGCGTGGTGGAAGTAGACGCCGTGGCGCTCGACATGCAGATCCCGTAAAGCCTCACCTATCTGCGGCTGCGGCACCCAGATCGACTTCTCCGCGTTGCGCTTCACGGCGACCAGGATCGACTCGAACCGCGGGTCGCGGACGTATTCCTCCGTGGTCATCTTCGACAGGGTGTAGTCGTCGCCGTAAAACGTCTCGAAATCCAAACCGAAAAGGTCCATGATTTTTACCCCTCCCTGCAGAGGTTTTCTATGGCTTTCCACGCGCCGCGCATGACATCCGACGTGTAGCCGGTTTCAGCGTGTGCCTCGGCGATTGCCAGCACCAGTGCGTAAAGCTGCGCACCGTCTCGGTACTGCGTCATCACGCAGTCGTAGCCCATGCGGTAACAGCGCCGCCGGGCAAGCTGGGTGGAAAGCCACGAAAACATTACAGATTCTCCTGGTTGAACTGATACCAGGTGCCGCGCAGGTTGTACGTTGCGACGGCCACCCGGATCTTCTGCAGGAACGCGTCCATATCGAAGGGCGGCCGCAGTATTGGATCGCCGTACTGAACCGCCGTGACAACCAGCCAAAGATGGCTCGCCTTGGTGATCGCGGGGGAGTCGATCCAGCCGCGGATTTCCGCGCGCGGCAGGTACTCGGGGTACGCCTCGAACTCGGAGCGAATGATGCCGAGCATCGTCTCGAAGTCGTCGACGATTACCGAGCTGCCGTACGCGGTGACGAGCCCGATCCGATACACCTCACCGAACCCGAACTGCGTGATGAACGGCAGCTCGGGCGGGTGCATCCACTGCCTCGCGGTCGCCTGGACCAGATATTCAGCCAGTCGCATCGCTGCCTCCGTCGAGATCGCCGAGGTTCGCGGCCAGCTCCTTCAGCGCGCGGAACGCATCGATGGGCGGGTGCACGTTGGTCGCGTGCATCGCGCCGCCGTTGTTGAACACCACCAGCATGAACGGCATCTTCTTGCCGGTCGTGTCGAAGATCGCGCGATCAAGGCCGCCGACCATGCCGGGCAGCGCGTCGAGCAGGGCGGCCGTTTCGGCGGGTTGTTCAGCGTGGATGGGTTGGTTTGCGTCGTTCATATCAGGACTCCTAAGTATCACCAGGTTAAAAACAGCCGCCCATACTTGCAAGGCGGCTGCGGACTTACTTCGGTACGTAGAGCGTGGCGATCATCTCGTCGCTGCCGGGCAGGTAGATGTCGACACCGAGCTGTTCATCGGTGAGCCCGTGCTGCTTCAACTCCGTAATAATTCGCGACATTGATACGTCGAGCGAATCGATCACAACCATGACGCCGCCGGCCGGGTCGGGCTTGATCTCGATTTTCTGTTTGGACCGCAGGTTGGCCCCGACGTGATCGCCGAGCTGCACCAGCCGCGACTCCATGCGCCGCGTACGGTCAAGAACCTCCTTGCTTACCGCGAGCAGTTCAGCATTCACGTCAGACATGACAGTCTCCAAAATTTAGGCAAACGGCACAGCTTACTACGGTCACGAAGACGATCGGTCAGGCGCCGGCCACCCGGTAGAACTCGCGCAGGTGATGGTCGGCAATCTCGCCCCACCCACATCGCGGGTCGCGCACGATGAGCATGGTCAAGGCCGCCGACACCCGCACGACGTTCCCGAAGTGTCGAGACTTCGGGTCTTGGTCAATGTACAGAACTCTGGCGTGCTCACGGTCCAGGATGGCGCAGTCGTGTATCCCGAAGCGGACCACTCGAATAGGCTCCCAGCCGAGCAGGGCGAAGTGCGCGATCAGCGCGTCACGATCCATCACGATCTTTCTCCAGGTATCGAACGAACGCTTCGAGGAAGTAGTAGCCCAGCTTGCCCCAGTCGGTGTTTGAAGCAATCGACAGCTCAGTCGACGCATTGATCGTCGCATCGATCGCTGGGGTGCCGTTGCCATAGAGCCACAGCACGACAGCGCCGTCCGTTACACCGCGCCCCCAGGCCGGCATATCTGGCATCCACACCGGCGACCACCCCAGCAACGACAGGTGCGCGATGTACTGGTCGCGCGTCCAGCGTTCACCGTTCATGGTTGTAGACCTGCAGGAACAGGGCGTGCAGCACGTTGAACCTCATCTCATCCCACGCGCATGGGCGCCACATATGCGGTTCGTCGCCCATAATGATCCCGGCCATACGGTCAGGGATCACGCCGGACCAAGACTGTATATATCCGCCGCAATCCGGCGCCTTCACGCCGAAGTGAACCAGCTGGCCCATGTCGCCCACCTGCCGGCGGATCGGTGTCCAGCCCATCAATGCCAGCGTGGCGACCATCTGATCACGATCCATCGCTTCTCTCCAGCAGCTTGGTTGCCAGTTTGCGCAGCAGTGGGCGGGGGAAATCGTCCAGCGGCACCAGCGGGAAAGTATCCTGCGGGAAAGCATCCTGCGCACGCTCCATCAGGTGCGTCTCTACCGCTAGTCGGCCTGCATTCCACCACACCTCGCAGCCGTCCAGCCAAAGCGACCATTCCGCATCTTTACGGTCGTACGTACCTACCCAATCTTGCTTCCACCCGACGACACCAAGCAGCGTCAGGTGCGCGACGAGCACATCGTCAGGCGGCAGCATTGGATAGCTCCATCGCCTTGGCGGCGCACTTCCAGAACGCTGCCGTACCGATCTGTCCCGGCTCGAAGTCGTCATTCTGATGTGGCGACAGCGTTACCCCGTCGAGGCTGCCTACCCATACGTCGTATCCATCGCCGCGCAGGCCGGGGAAAGGGTGGGCGTAGTACTTACCATCCATTCCGATGAAGTGGCCTTGGCGCCACCCGAGCAGCGCCAGCGTGGCTTCCATCGCTTTACGGTCCATGCTCTATCTCCAATGCCTTCGCAGCGAGCGCCCAGAACTGCTGATCCGGAATATCGCTGATCGGCTCAGGCGGATACCCCAGGTTCCACTCGGGGACGTTGACGATGTCGAGTAGCCGCTTTGTCCTGCCGTCGAGAGCGCTGTACCAAACAAGCGCGCCGTCGCTACGCAGCAGGTTCCAGTCGGCGTCGCGCCGGTACGTCCACCCGAGCAGGATCAACGTTGCTTCCATCGCCGGTCGGTCCATGTCAGCTTTCATGGGATAGCTCCATCGCACGGGGCGCCAACTGGTTAAAGACGTGATCCGGCATCTCCTGAACATCGCGGCGCGGCCGAGCCGATAAGTTCCCGCTGTAGTCCATGACGGTGCGATCGTCTAGTTCATACGAAACTAAGCGGTCGCCGCGCTGCAGATTCCAGTGGTAGTTGCATTCTGTGGGCCACTGGTCAACCACGCATTCCCACCCCAGCAGCGCTAGGGTGGATTCCATCGCAGCGCGGTCCATGTCACGCCTCGACGTAGATCGTCTCGCCGAACGGCGCGACGCCGGTGTCCAGGATGTTCGCCCAGATAACCGGGTGCGCCGGGCCGTCGGACGGGAACGTGCCCATCAGGTCGGTCAGCACGATCGACACGGCAGGCTCGACACCGTCGTCCTCCAGCTGGCTGAACAGGTGAGCGAACGACGTGCCGCCACCGCCGCGCGGCCGCAGCTTGACGTCCAGTTCGCCGGCGTCGATCTGCTCGCCGGGGTAGACGCGCGTGTCGAAGTAGTAGACGTGCACCTTCTGCGGCTTCGCTTCGGACAGGATCGCGTTCAGGTGCGCGGCGAAGTTCGACTGCATCGCCCGGTCGTAGCAGCTGCCCGACGTGTCGATGAACACGGCCACTTCGCCTAGCGAATCGTTCTGATGCAGCGGCGTGAAAACGCCGTGTGACCGTAGTGTTCGCCGGTTCAGCTTCGCCCAGTTGTACTCGCTCGACGACAGCGCCTGCATGAAGCGGTGCAGGTGGTTGAACCATGGCTCGCGCGCCGGCTTGTACACCTCGACCACGCCCGCCTCGATGCCGGCGGGCAGGGTGCCCATCGCCTTGGCGTTCGCCGTCGCGCGCTCGACCAGCGCCTTCACCTCCTGCTCGTACTTCTCGACTTCCTCGGCGCCGCCGTCGACATCGTGGATATCCTGCCATCCTTCGGGCAGGGAGATCCCGGCCTGCGCCATGCCGCCCTTGGCGTCGATCTGCTTCTGCAGGTCGGCATAGACGGACTCGGTCAGCCAGCCGTGGTACTTCGCGTCGTACAGCCAGCCCTGCGGAATGTCGAACCCGTTCTCCTTCAGCAGGGCATTGACGACGAAGTCGGCCGCGACGTTCCACAGCATCGGGTCGCGCGCGCCGCGCCGCGTGCAGTGCAGCAGCACCTTGTGCACCAGCTCATGCAGCACGACGAGCACCTGATAGTCCAGCGGCTTGCTGCCGAAGAACTCGCGGTTCAGGAACAGCGTGCGTCCGTCGGTCGCCGCCGTCGGCACTTCGATCGATTCGCGTACCGTGAGCGAGTACGCCACTTCGGTCCAGAAGCTCAGTTCGCGCCGCAGCGTGATGCGCACGAAGGCGGCCGCGGCCAGGTTGGTTTCTTCCATTTTCATTCTCCTTGAAGTGCTCTCGCTATCATCCAGTCGGGCAGGGTGTCCCACGTGTCGTAGGGGATGCGGTCCCAGGGAACGTCAACATATTCATCAGGACCAGCGCCGGCATGATCGAACCCCCACCGTCGCCTCGGGTTATCCAACGTGCAATGCGATATCGTTTCGCCGAACTCGGATAGACCCCGGCGCACGACTCGCACAGTGCTGCTCGGATGGTCGCCGGGTAACATGTACAGCACCAGCGTGTATCCGGCGAGCGCCAGCGTTGCAGCTTTCGGGTGCATGTCAGGCTCCTTGGAGTGCGCGCTGCAGGAGGTTGTCGGGGAGCGTGGTCCACTGTTCAGCATCGACGTCATCCCATGTGGCGGGCAAGTATTGGTCGGGCTCGCTCGCTGTCGCCATGCGCCATAAGTTATTGCGTCGCAGCACGCAGAGCCCATTCGAGTGAGCGGCAAACCCCGGCTGACGAAAGCTGATCGAGTCGATGACCGGTAGCAGGTGCGGTTCGAACCCAGCCAGCATCAGCGTCACGGCTTTAGGGTGCATGTCAGGCTCCTTCGATCGCTCGTTGCAGCATTTCGTCGGGCAGGTAATCCCAGATGGCATCGGGCAGGCAATCCCAGCCGACTTGGTCGTACGCCTCGGGCTCTAGTGCTTCGCCGAATGCCCAGCTCCTGGATGCCCCGCATCGCAGCCCACCATCCCCCTCTTTGAACCCAGGCCGTGCCAACCGCACCGTTGTTTGTCCCTTCAGTTGGTACGGCAGCAGCCCAGCCAGCGCCAGCGTCGCAGCTTTAGGGTGCATGGCGGCTCCGGCACAGGGCGATCAGCGTGCCGGCCAGCACGAAGTACGGCGCGGCCCAGATGAACACGAGCCCGGTGAAATCGTCCTCGCCGATGCCGATCAGCACGCACGCAGCCGCGCACAGGAAACAGAGCGTGATCATTTCATTCTCCTTTCTGGACAGGCGGTCGTGCCGACCAGTTGTCCGAGACGACCAGGTGCCAGTCGTAACCTATCCAGCTATCGCTGACGCCGAGCGTGCGGTTGTCCTTCAGCAGGACATGGGCGCGACCGCCCCGCATGCCTACGATCGCGCCGCCCAGTGCAACGTGCGCTGTCGCAACGTCGATCGTCACGGGGTCGACCGTGATTTCGAGGCGGCGCGGCGGGAGCGCGGTAGCGCGCCCCCAGTCGACAAACCTGGTCGCGCCCACGATCACTTCCCGGCGAGCAAGCGGTTCAGCTCGGGGTCGCTCACCCACTTCACGTAGGTGCCGCCGCGCTGATAGTCGAAGCCCTTGCGCCGCACGATGTTCTTCAGGATCACGGTCTGGAACTCGTACGGCAGGCGCTGGCCGAACGTGTGCACCTCGGCCATCTGATCCTCGGTGCAACGCAGCGCGACCATCATGGCCAGCATGTAGCGCTCGGCCATGCCCTTGGGCAGCGCGACGCCGGCCGGATCTTTCATCACGTCATCGACGCTCGCGATCGTGCCGGCGATCGCCTTGTGCGTGTGGTATGCGGTGCCCACGCCAACGCCGAGGTTGCCGATGCACTCGGCCAGCGTGACGGGCGAGTTCAGCTCGTCGGCCGCGTATTCCTTGCGGCTGATGCGTTCCCATGCACGCATGTTCGCCCAGATGCCGCGCTTGCCTTCTTCGCTCATGCGATCGCCCGCATCGCCGCCGGCCTGCTTGCGCCGCTCGCGCGCCGACTGCGTGGTTTCGAACACGTCGTCGTAGTTGTCGATCAGATGCGCATTGTCCTTGAAGAACGTCTGCACGAACGGATGCCACACGTGCTTCGCCGCGTAGTCGACGTTGTCGTTCGGCTCGACGTACACGTCCAGATGCTCGAAGCGCGACAGGAACGCGCGGCCTTGCTGCTGCACGCCGGACTTGTCCTCGATCCGGTTGCCGTCGGCGATCACGATCACGCCGTCCGGCTTGCGCAGCGAGCCGCTCATGTCCTCGCCGTTGATGTACTTCTGCAGCAGCCGGGCGGTGGCCGGGTCGGCGTTCGGCAGCTCGCCGAAGAACACGATGCCCTTCACGTCCGGTTCGGCGTACGCGTTCGGCAACGCTTCGTTGTTGTAGAGCCGCAGCGTGCCGCGATCGTAGTCGGGTGCGCTCGCCACGATATCCATCGGGCTCATCGTCGGCGCGTAGAACGTCCACACCTTGAAGCCTTCGATGCGCTTCTTCATCTGCTCGGCGAACTCGTTGATCGTGGTGGTCTTGCCGATCGCCGGCTTGCCGGCAAGGAACGTGTTCGTGCCGGCGATGTAGTTGCGGACGAGGACAGGGGGTAGCTCTTTCAGGCGGATGGACATTTAAGTTCTCCTAAAAAGTTAGTCGTCTCGTTTGACGACGATTACAGTGTGATCCTACGCGGTAATACTTTCAATGAAGCGGTGCAGTAAATCAGGGCGAATCACATCCCACTTGCGATCGGGCACGGCGGTCCAGTCACAGGGGCGGTATAGCTGGACCATTCCTACCGTATTGGTAACCCAGTCGCCTTTCTTCGCGTCGTAAATCAATGTGGGCTCTTTAAATGCCACCGCGCGAGTGGCACCGAAAAACTCTCGGCTACTGCCAATCTGATAGAACTGGCATCCGTGCAATGCCAGTAATGCAGCGGTCGGATGCATCACAGCGTCTCCATAAATTCGCGCAGCAGCTTGCCGTACAGAGCGTCCCACGCAATCTCGGGCACGATATCGAACGTCGCCGGAACATAGCCTGCGTGCTCGGGCCGCGCGCTGATCATGAACCAGTAGCGCGTTTCGAACTGCCACGCGAGCAACGGCCAGCCGCGCTCAACGGATGTGCCAATCCGAAGGCCGCTGGTCGGTGCGTGTCCGCTCGTCCATACGCGGCATCCATGCAATGCCAGTGTTGCAGCCGTGGGGTGCATCACAGCCTCTCCAGAAAATCGGCGAGCGTGCCAGGGCCGATCGTGTCCCAACGACAATCCGGGACGTCACTCCATTGGGCTGGGTGATAGCACTGCGGGTTGCCCACGGACGTGATTCTTGCCGCATCCCCGGCGTCGTCGTTGATCCATATCTCGGCACCTCGTGCGCCCAGCGGGAGCGCGGCGATGCAGATGCCACGTGTCACGTCGCCCATGCCATCGTCGTAGCGGTACCGGAAGATGCCGCAGCCATGCAATGCGAGCGTTGCAGCCTTCGGGTGCACGTCACACCTCCATCAGGTCGGCGACCAACGCAGCGTCAGACGTGGCGCGCGTGACCGTAGTGTTTGGCTCCGGCTCGCCGGCGAACTTCGCCGCGAGTGCGCGCGCCTCGGTGATCGCTGCGGTGCGCACGGCTTCGTCCTTGCGCAGGTCGACCGGGCTATACGTTGCGAGCGAGCGCGCCTCGTCGCACAGCGCAGCCAGCTGCGGATCGTTGGTCAGGTTCAGCGCGGGCATCACGGCGACCAGCTCGGCAATGTTGCCGACGAGCGAGTCGTTGAACTTCTTCACCGACTTGTCGCCGTACTGTTCGAGCGTCGATGCCATCTTCGACACCACGGCGTGCAGCCGCTTGTACGCCTCGTCCATCGCAGCAGCGATGCGCTGCTCGGTCGCGGCCTGCGCATCCCCGATGAGCCGGTCTACTTCGTGCTGCTCGACACCCTCCACGATGCGGAAGTCGTCGGCCGCAGGCAGCGGCATCACGTCGAGCGTGAAGCGGAACTTGGCACGCACTTCCTGCTCGCCGGGGTAGTCGCTCGGGTTGAACAGGTGAGCGAGGCGGAACTGCGCCTCGGCCACGGCCTGCTGATACTTGACCAGCAGCGCATCGACCAGCAGGTAGCCCTGCGTGATGCGGTCGCCCGACTCGGCCATGAAATCCATGTGCCGGGCCACGTTGCCCACGCGCCAGCCGCTGTCATCCCACGGTGCCGTGTTCGTGTAGATGAACGTGCGGTAGCTGTTCGCCCACTTCTGCACGTCGTCCAGCTCGGCGCAGTCGGGCAGCAGATCCTTGTGCACACGGGCGCTACCGTCGGTGGCGCCCGCATCCTGGGTGACTTTCTGGCTCTGGGCCTTGTCGAGCCGCTTGGCCGTCCAGATGGACAGGCTCGGCCGGTAGAGCAGGACGGAATTGCGGAGGGACATGGTCGTCTCCTTGTGACGTGTGGTTGGTCAAGCGTTGCAGTCCGGGTGGTCGCTGTCGCCGTCCACCTCGAAGCAGGGCATCACGTCATCGTCGACGGACGCCTCGCCAAGGATCGGATCGCCGTTCGGCCATGCGCCGAAATTGCAGTCGGCTTCCATGACGTGCTCGCGCAGCTTTGCGCGCGCCTCGTCGATCGTGGCTGCCTTGACCCTGATCGACGCGAACAGCTTCACGTCGAAGGCGTATTCGTGATCCATCGTTTTCTCCTAGCAAGTGGTGGACAGGTGGTCGTGCCGACCGGCTGTCTTAGGCGCGGCGGTGTATATCGACAACCTCGACGTTGGTGCGCGCGATCAGCGCCGCGTCGCGTATTGCCGGCTCTTTCTCGACAGTGCGCAATGCAATCGCCTGCGCTTCGTCGGCGGTGCGGGCGTCGATGTTCATCTGGTACGTCAGTACCTCATCGATCGTCACCGTGAAGGTGGTCATGGCTTTCTCCTAACAAGTTGTATTTCGGAATACTTAGTGTCGTCGTGACGACGAATACTCTCAATGTGTCGCGAACCTTCGATTCCACCGCGCAACCAAGTGAAACGCCTTGTCTCGATCGATAACGAACCGCACCGGCTGCATATCGTCGGCGTCAGCAGCCGGAAGCCGCGAGCATTCGGCGTCGCTCCATTCGCGCGCGATCGCATACCCGCGTCGGTGGTTGTGCCCTGCAATGTAGAGGCGCATCGTAGTTCTCCTGTAGCGGGCGGGGTTGGTCAGTCAGGCGTGCGGTCAACCGTGATCGGCCAGCCGTACGCATCGTGAAACTGCCCGGCATAAGTGCGGGCGCACTCGGCTGTGGCGAAGTCGCCGATGCACACGACGCCGCCCTGCACCTGATGCAGGTAGACGCTATAGAACGACGGCGTGCCGTCCGGATCGGTCAGCACTTCCACGAAGTCGTCGTCAGCGATGCAGCCGCTTATCTCAATCGCGTCGAACGCATCCGCGCCGCTCGCCAGAACGGCGGCAATGCCCCAACGTTCGGACCGGAAACCGTCGACCTGCGGATCGATCCCGTCCGGGTCGATGGCGCACTGGTTGGTCTTGTCCATCATCAATCTCCCGCCGGCACGGCCGGCACAAAATCCCCCGCCTCGGTGAAGCGGTAATCGTTCGACTCGATCATGTCGGCGCAGCTATCGTCGGACGTGCGGTCCTCGTAGTCGGCCAGCATGCGGGCGAGCATCCAGTGCGCGGCCGCTTTCACGGCGTCTACCAACGAGCGGAACAAGTGGGCATCGCCTACCTGCGTGTATCCGTCGTCGCCGTCGCACGTGTATTCGTCGATCGTAAAGCACTGCCCGTGCCGCCCGATGCCTGCCGACGCGCATGGCCATTGCAGCAGGATCGCCGTGAACGTGGCGGCGACGGCATGCAGCGCCTCGTCCTGCGGCGCGTACGCCAGCAGCGCGGCGACGTCCATATCCGCGACGCGCCAGCCGCCCGAGAACACCACGAAGTCGCCGCCCTGCACGTAGCTGCCCACCGAGTACTCGACGGCGGGCCGCCCCTTGCGGTCGGTATCCACGTCGATGCCGAGGAATTGCAGGCAGGTGAGGCAATCATCGATCACGTCATCCGGGCGGTAGTCGTTGGCTTCGGCTTCACGCATCCAGTCGATAGCGCGCTGGCGGGCGCGGTCGTCCAGGGCGTTAAGCGGCAGGGCCATCGCCTTCTCCAAGCATCCAGTCGATCCACGCGAGGCGGTCGGCGCGCATCGCATCGAACTTGGATCGGCCAATCCCACGCGCCAGCTGCCAGCCTCCCAGTGTGGCGAAACCGTCAAGCGCCGTGTGTATGTAGAACCGCATCCGTTCAGCGGCGCGGTCGAGCGCCGGATCGTCAACGGCGACCGCGTTCAGCGCGAGGCAGATCATGTCTTGCTTCCCGATCTCGATCAGATCGCGGGCGCGGATCAGCGCGCGCCGTTCGTTTTTGGTCAGCATCGTTTTCTCCTAACAAGTTGTGGACAGATGGTCGGGACGACCTAACGTCCAAGCGATGACAGGGAATTGATTTCTTCCCGGTAGCACGGGTTACACGATTCGATCGTGCGGCTCGCGAGGTACATGAAAATGGTTCGCTTCTCCACGTCATCGCGCAGGCGGTTGCAGCGCGTACACAGAGTCAGGATGCGCACCGTCATCGGGCGATTGCGGAATTGATCGGTTGTCATGGTAAGTACTCCAAACGACTTGCTAGACCCCATTGTCGGAGCCGGTAGAGGTTCATTCAATGCGGCGCGACGAGAATACGAGGTGCCAGTGCGGTGGGAATTCGTCGGCTGAAAAGTCTGGGTCGTGTGCCGGATCGTTCACCACGCCGAGCACTAGGCCGTAGGTTCGATCGACATAGGCGCATCGGCCACCCAATGCTAGATGTGCGAGTGCCACCCGCAGCGAGCACGGCGCGGCACTGACACGGTACTCAACAGGCTCGTATAGATCACGCGCGAGCACAAAATCATCGTCGGGTTGCATGGCATTGACGGGAACTAGAGGAAAACAGCGGTGGATAGAGGACTAGATAGCGGACGTGTGATCGCATACCTCTACTCGAAACCCTTGCTGCATAAGGCTCTCAGCTGATACTAGAGGACTAGAGGAAACTTTGCGCGGGTATCGCCTACGGGAGTTATTCCCCCCATGGGTGACGCGTGATGTTTTGTCTTGCGCGCACCCCGCACCCGATGCGCGTTGAGGGTCGCGCGTGACGAGACTTCGGGGAAAACAATCCTCTAGTTCTCTAGTAAAAGTAATAGAAATAGCCAGAACCCTTGTGGATAAAGGGTTTGCTGGCTAGAGGACCGACTAGAGAAAGGCTAGAGGACACTGAGAACTGCCAGTTTTTCCCTCTAGTTGGCCATTCACGGCCCGATCACAAGTGTGTAGTGGGCGATTTTGCCCATATCGACCATGGTTTCCACCGAGACACACGCGGCGACCGCCGACAATGCCGTGATGCGCAGTTATTCAACGCGCCCGTCGAGGTATTCAACGAAGAAGCGATAGGTCCGTTCCATGACGTCCTCCGAAACTGTGCACACAGAAAGCCCGCGACGATGCGCGGGCCATCCTCACAACACGTTGAGCGTTACGCGGCCTTGGCGGCCGGTTGCAGGTCGCGGCGCAGTTGCGCGGAGAGAGCCGTCAACGTCTTGGCTTGCAGCGCGGTCTTGCGCTCGGCGGCGAGCAGGTGCGTGCACGCATCGAGCACCGAAAAGATGCCCACGCGCGCGATGAACTGTTCGAGCGTTTCGGACTGCGAAGTGGCGTGCACCTGCGTTTCGCCCTTCGGTGCGCCGGCCGACGGCGTCGCCGCCTTCTTCGAAGTCTTGACCGCGTGTTGTGCGATAGCTTCCGCGATGGGCGCGGGCTTGCCCGCATCGATGGCCGCTTGCTTCGCGTCCGCGTAAGCCTTCTGGGCTTGCGGTTCAAGCTCGGCGAGCCGCTGCGCGCGCTTGGTGACGCTCGCAGCATCCATCGATACGGGCAGCGCGCCGTAGGTCGCGATGACAGCGGCCGCGTAGGGCTTGCGCACCCACTGGTTGTCGGTCAAGCCCTTGCCCTTCGCCACTTCGGCGAGCGCGTCGTGATCGGCGCGGTACTGCGCGAAGGTTGGCATCACGTCGCCATAGCGCGAGGCGAGCAGCGCACACAGCTTCGTGTGCATGGTCTGCTCGGCCTTGCGCGCGGCGACGCAGATATCGATGGCGGATTTGTGGAACGGCAGGATTTCAACCGGCGATGCGGTCGACGTATGGACGATCATGATTTTCTCCCAACAAGTAAGCGGATAGAGCGATCCGCGCGCTGTACTGCGTCTTTCTCCCAACACGTTTGAGGCGAAACGTTGCCCCGCGACTACATCTTATGCAAAGCGTGGATTAACGCAAATGGAGGACAAGCGGTTAATGCGACCAAATGTCCTGAAAATGCGGGCGAAAAGAAAGAATTACTTGTTTCCGGGCGGGGGGTACGAGGGGGATGAAAAGG